>JBCDLV010000310.1:0-4263 GCA_038744895.1 Bacteroidota bacterium
CCTGCCTGCCATCTGGAGCACGTGGGTGACCATCCGCGTGGTCGTGGTCTTGCCGTTGGTGCCGGTGACGATGGCCACCGGGATCCGACCGGGCGTCCCCGGGGGGAATAGCATGTCCAGGACGGGGCCCGCCACATCCCGCGGGGTGCCCTCGGACGGCGCCACGTGCATGCGGAAGCCAGGGGCCGCATTGACCTCCACGATGGCGCCGCCTACGTCGCGCCAGCTCTGCGTGACGTCGTCGGTCAGAAAGTCGACGCCGCCTACGTCGAGGCCAACCGTCTTGACGGCACGAACCGCCATATCGCGGTTGTCCGGGTGGACTACGTCGGTGAGGTCGACGGCGGTCCCACCTGTCGAGAGGTTCGCGGTCGAGCGGAGGTAGAACGTCTCGCCCTCGGGAAGCACCGTGTCCGGTGTAACGCCGGCCTTCTCCATGAGCCGCTCTGCCTGGGCGTCGAACTCCAGCCGGGTCAGGACCTTCTCGTGGCCGACGCCGCGCCTCGGGTCTCGGTTGACGATCTCGACCAACTCCGTGATGGTGTGCTCGCCGTCGCCGACGACGTGTCCGGGGACGCGCTTCGCGACGGCCACCAGGTCTCCGTTGACCACAAGCATCCGGTGGTCGAACCCACTGACGAAGCTCTCGACGAGGACGCCACGGCTGTTGCCCTTCTCCTTTGCGTGGGCGAAGCCCTTGCGCACCTGGTCATCCTCCGTCAGCCGGATCGAGACACCGCGCCCGTGGTTCGCGTTGAGCGGCTTGGTGACCACCGGGTAGCCGATACGGCGCGCGACGCGGACGGCGTCCTCGGGCCCGTAGACGAGGTGCTGATGAGGGACGGGCAGGCCCACGGATTCCAGGACTGCCCGTGTGTCTTCCTTGTCGCTGGCAATTTCGACGGCGATGTGGGTGGTGTGGCTGGTGACGGTCGCCTGGATACGCTGCTGGTGCCGCCCATGCCCGAACTGGACGAGCGAGTAGCGGTTGAGGCGGATCCACGGAATGTCACGCTCTTCTGCCGCATCGACGAGCGACTGCGTGCTCGGGCCGAACGCCAGCCGCTGGGCCCGCTTGATGAATGCGTCCCGCTCCTCGTCCCAGTCGTAGTCCACCTCCTTCTCCTCGTCGAGGAGCGCCTGCACGTCCTCCGGAAGGAGCCGCAGGATCAGGCGCCGCGCCAGCTCGCCCGCCTCCAGGCCGACGTCCCGCTGGCGGTACTCATACACCATCGTGTATTCGCCCGGCGTGTCCGTGGAGCGCGTCTTGCCGAAGGTGACGTCGTGTCCAGCGATGCCCTGGAGCTCGAGCGCGACGTGCTCCCACACGTGGCCGAGCCAGGTGCCCTCGTCTTCCGTCATGCGGCGGATGAATCCGCCCGCCTCCCGGTAGGAGCAGCCGTGCTCGTGGAGTCCCGGCAGCGCCTCGACGAGCCGGCTCGCGAACCCGTCCAGCTTGGCGGTCGGGTACTCCTCCAGCGGCCCCAGGTCGATGATGTAACGGATGACCGGAAACCGGGCGTATTGGTTGGGACCGACGTAGACGTTTGTCTTGACGACGCGCATGAGCAGGCAGGCAAGCAAGGGACACGGGGATTTCCCTACGCATGCCGCACGCCAAGGCTCCCAGCGGGCGCACCCAGCCGCCAGCTGGCGCTCTGCGCCCTTCCCGCTGGCGTGCACGGAGGTACCGTCGGAGACAGGCTAGAGGCCCACGCGCAGTTGGAGCCCAGCCCCTGCCGTCGCGGGGGCCACCTGGATCTGACCGGGCTGAGAGGGAGCCTCGGGGCCACCAGTGAGCAAGGCGTCCAGGGCGGCGACGCTCCAGATGGCCGCCGTCGTGACCGCGAAAGCGCGGCGCGCTTTCCACCATCGGTTGTACTCCGCGTACTCGTCGTCGACCTGGTTGGCTGGGGCCTCTCGGTACTGGTCTCCTTCGATCCCGACCTGGATTGCGCTGCCGACGACGCCTGCCAGCGCGGCGGTAGCGGCCGTTCCGTAGATCCACCCGCGCGTCCGGTCGCCCTTGTAGAACTGTCCCCAGCCCGGGGCGACGAGCGACCGGCGCACCGCGCCCGGCCGGCGATCCTCCAGAATCACGTAGCGAACCTCCGGCGCATCGGTCACCGCTGGCGTCGGCGCCTGGACCTCCTGCCGAACCTCCTCGAAGAACTCGACGGTCTGCGGCGGGACGAACACGGGGTCCAGCGCCATCGTCGGGTCGAGCGAGAGGGCTGCGACGAACTGAACACGAGACGCGATCACCTCGCCGCGACCGTGCAGCAACGTTCCCAGTGTCGAATGCACCTCGACGAGCTGGTCGGGGCTGAACTCGTCGTATCGGACCAGGGCCTCGCGGGCGTGCTCCTCGGCGGCTTCGTAGTCGAGCCGCGTGACAGCGTCGTCCATAGCCCGAATGATGGAGGCCGGCGTTGCTTCGGGCTGGGCCTGAGCGACGCTCGCAGGGGCACCCATCGACAGGAGAGTCGCCAGCAAGACCGGGAGCGCGTGCAGCCAGATCCTGCGGTGGGACGATAGAGGAAGCGCGCGGGTCATCGTGGTCCCAGGATAGGGGATCCGAGAACGCGTGTCATGGTCTCCTCGGACCAGTCTCGCATGCAGCCCGGTCATTCTTGAGTCATGAGGACCGTGAGCCGCTGCGACGCGCCAGCGGTGGCCGAGACCGTCCGCGTGGTCTCTCCCAGTTGCGGATGGACGAATCGGATCGTGTGCTCTCCCGGGGCCAGGTAGAGCGACCGAAGCTCCGGTGTGGTGCCGCGCTCGGCTCCGTTGACCGTCACGACCGCCCACGGACGAATGTCGAGGGTGACCTCCGCCAGCCGGTCCAGGAGGCGGACCGCTGCCTGCGTCTCGCCGCCAGCGGAGACGGTCACCTGCTCTCGGACAGCCGGGAGCCCCGGGTTGCGGAACTGGAGGCTGTAGATGCCCGGCGCGAGCTCGATCTCGAACGGCGTCCGGCGCGTCTGGCCGTCGATCTCGACACTGGCCCACGGCTGCGAGGACACGACGAGCCTTCCGGTCGCGGGCGGCGGCGGCGCAGTCTCGGCCGGCTGGCGCGGAGGATCTGCCGCTGGCGCCGACGGCGACGGGGCGGGCGGATCGTCGGGTGCTGTCTGGGGCTCCGTGGGCGCGGCCTCGGGCGTGACCGGCACGACCTCTGGCGCCAGCGGAGGCGCAGTGGACGCCGCGACCAAGGGCTCGTCGGCGGTGCCTGCGAGAGAGTCGGTGTCCGGTCGCTCGGCGACCTCGACAGGCAGGACCGCTGGCGGCTCCTCGACGATCGGGTCGGGCGAGTCCGTGGTTCGGTTGAGCAAGCCCAGCGCCAGCACCGCGGCGCCGAGAGCGGCGATCGAGGCGAGGGCGACGGTCGACGGACGCCGCGAGGGTCCGGCAGGCGCCGGTGGCCGGTCGGGTGCGGCGGGAGGTTTGATGGTTGGGAACGCCGACGACGCCCCCACGAAGCGAGCCGGGCGATAGGCGGAGGGCGTCTCCAGGAAGGTCGCGAGGTCGTCGGCATCGGGTGTGCCGAAGCCGTCGAGTACCACCGCCAGCTGGTCGGCGGCGGCGGCGGCACTACCGGGGCGGTCGGTGGGGTCCTTCGCCAGCAGGGATGCCGCGATCTCGACCAGGGGTGCGGGGAACCGGGGGTCTCCGATGAGGGCTTCCGTGGGGTCGGTGTGGAGGACCGCGTCGAGGGTGCCCGACGAGGCGTCGGCAGCAAATGGTGTCCGGCCCGTGAGGGCATGGACCAGCACTGCGCCGAGGGAGAACAGGTCCGCCGCTGGCGTGACGGAATCGCCTCGGACGGCTTCCGGAGCCAGGGTGCCGAGGGTGCCGCGCACTTCGCGGTCTGCCTCGCCTGCGAGCGACGCCAGCCCGAAGTCGGTCAGCTTGACCGCGCCGTCGGCACCGAGGAGCACGTTCGCAGCCGACACGTCGCGGTGCAGGATGCCGGCGTCGTGAACGGCCGCGAGCCCGCGTGCCGCCTCGTGTAGGACGAGCGTCGCGAGCGCGGGCGGAAGGCCACCGGTGCGCTCGATGGTGGCGTTGAGGTCGGCCCCCTCGACCCACTCAGTGATGAGCGCGTCCTCGGCGACGCTCAGCACGCGGACGACGTTGGGATGGTCGACGCGGGCCGCCAGCTGGGCCTCGGCCTCGAACCGCTGGCGCTGGTCCGGCGCGACGGCGCGGAGCTGCTTCAGCAACACGATTTCGCCGGACGCCTGGTCCAGCGCTTTGTAG
>JBCDLV010000311.1:0-4261 GCA_038744895.1 Bacteroidota bacterium
CCGCGAGGGCGCCGAGGTCCTCGTCAACGGACTCGATCCGAACCAGCTCGCGAGCCAGGCAGAGGGCGGGGGGCTGCTCGGGAGCAAGGACAAAGCCCTCGTCGACCTGATCCGCCAGCGGTGCGAGATGATGCGCGGAGAGGACTTCGCCGCTGCCGAGCGCCGCGTCTACCGACCGGCATTCTCCCGAGCTTACCTCGACGCGATGGCCTACGCTCACGCCACCTCTTCCACGCCATGACGCTGCTCCGCTCCGCCCTTGTCGTTGTCCTCGCCCTCACCGCCAGCGGCTGCGGCCTGTTCGGTGGCGCGGCGCCGCCGGCTCCTGTGGAGCCTGAGTTGCCACCCGGCCCGGTGGCCTTCGACCTCGTCGGCGACAGCCAGATGAACGCGGGTGGCAATTCGGCACGCGTCTACCTGTACCCGCTCTCCAGCGAGGCGACGTTCCTCGCCACGCCCGTCCAGGCCTTCTGGGACGACCCGGAGACCGTGCTCGCAGACGACCTCGCGGGGACGGTCCGCGACGCGACGGTCCGGCCGGGGTCGACGTCCAACCTGGAAGAGGTGACACTGGAGGGTGCGCCGTTCCTCGGCATCGCTGCAGACCTCCGGACGCCCCAGGATGATCAGTGGCGCACCGTCCTGCCGGCGTCGCAGGTCCGCGGCCGGTCGATCCTAGTGACGGTCACCGAGGGCGGCCTTCGCGTAACGTCCCGGTAGCCATCTGGCCTGCCACAGCCGCCAGCGGGGCTCTGCATCTCGGACGCCCCAGGATGACCGACTGGGGCCGGCTTCTCGGTATTTGAAAAGGAGGCGGCGCGCATCGGCGCCGCGCTGCTGACCCAACCGCACCGCCTGTGTCCGACCGCCGACGCGTCGTCTGGTACGAGGGGATGACCCTCGACCCTCACCACCTTCAGCAATGGGACCGCGCGGTCCGCGCCGAGGTCGACGCCCGGGTGGGGGCCGTGAGTCCGTACGGATGGGGCTTGGCCACTCTGGAGATCGACCATGACCGGCTGGCGAACGGCGAGCTGGCACTGGTGGCCGCGCGTGGCGTCATGCCGGACGGCCTTCCGTTCCACATCCCCCAGGACGGACCGGTCCCCCCGACCCGCGACGTTCGCGATGGGCTGGGGCCCACAGCCGAGAGCGTTCGTGCCTACCTGGCGGTGCCATCCGTACGGGCGGGCGGCGCCAACGTCCTACTCGACGGCGCGGCGGCCCGGCGCGAGACGCGCTACGTGGCAGAGACCGCGACCGTCCCCGACGACACCACCGGCGCCGACGAGCGCGACGTGCAAGTCGGGCGCGTCAACGCGCGGATTCTGTTCGAGGGCGAGCCCCGCGAGGACTACACCACGATTCCTATTGTCGAGATCGGCCGAGACGCCGACGGCACCTTCACTGCCCACGCCGACTTCATCCCGCCGTCGGTCCAGGTGGACGCTACCAGCGCCCTCGACGCCTTGCTCCGGCGGACGACGGAGCGGCTGGCGGCACGCGCGGGCGAGTTCGGCCGCCGCTGGCAGGCAGTCCGCAACCAACGCGAGATCTCCCCCGGCGACGTGACCGCGCAAGCCCTGCTGGCGGCGACCGCCGAGTACGTGCCGCGCCTCGACCACCTGCGCCGGACGGAGGCCCACCCGTGGACCGTCTTCGGCGAGATGGCCGGTCTGGCGGGCCGGCTCTGGGCAGCGGTTCCGGGCACGGGCCCCGCGCCGAGCGAACTACCTGCCTACGACCACGCCAACCCGACCGGCCCGTTCCGGGACCTCGCCGCCGCCATCGAGCATCTGCTGGGCGGCAAGGCCCCCAAGCAGAACTACACGCGCGTCCAACTGGCGCGGCGGCGTGCGAACCTGTTCCATGCCCCGCTGGCGCCCGCGGTGCTGGAGGCTCCGGAGCTGGTGCTGGCCGTCCGCCGCGACGGCGTGAGCCCGGAGCACCTCCGCCAGGAATTGCCCAAGATGCTGCGCGTTGCGTCGCCGGACACCATCGAAGCCGTCATCCGGTCGGCCACGCTGGCGCTGCCGCTGCGCGCGGCGGAGACGCCGCCCTCTGGCCTGCCGGTCGATCCGAGGGCAGCCTACTTCGTGCCCCGCCGGAGCGGACCCTTCTGGGACGCCATCCGCGAGGCGGGCGCCGTCGCCCTGTTCACCCCCACCGAGTTCGCCGACGCCGAGTTCGAACTGCTCGCGCCGACACCCGGCTGACCCTATGGCCGACGAGAGAGACGACGACGCCACGCGGATCTACCGCCCCTACGGCAGCCCGCCGCCCGACGAGCCAGCCTCGGACGACCCCTCTGGCGAGGCGCCACGACCGGACCCGTTCGCCGCCGACCCCTTCGCTCCCGAGCCGCCAGCGGACCCCTTCGCTCCGGATCCTTCTCCTGCGGCCGACCCGTTCGCCGCCGAGCCGGCACCCGAGGCTCCTCCGGCCGCCGATCCGTTCGCGCCGGACCCGGCGCCTGCCCAGGATCCGTTCCGAGCGCCTGCCGACCGTGCACCCGCTGGCGGAGCGCCGGCGCCAGATCCGTTTGCCCCTCAGGAGCTCGCAGCGCCGGATCCCTTCGCGCCAGAGGCATCTGTAGCGTCTGATCCGTTCGCTCCCGAGGCGTCGGCCGCGCCGGATCCGTTTGCGCCACCGCCAGCGGAGACCGCCGACCCGTTTGCACCCGCCACGCCTTCTGCGGCCGAGGCGCCGGATCCATTTGCCCCCGCGCCTTCCCAGGATCCCTTCTCGACGCCTCCAGCACCGCCTGCGCCGGATCCGTTCGCTCCGCCCCCGCCAGCGGCCGACACCTCGGACCCGTTCCGAGCGCCTGCGGCAGATCCGTTCGCTGGATCGGCTGACCCGTTCGGGCCACCGGCAGAGCCCGCGCGCCCGGCGCCGCCTGAGCCCGACCCCTTCGCGCCACGGCCAGGGCCCGACCCGTTCGACGTCACGCCAGCGGACCCGTTCGCTGTGGCACCGGCGCTGCCTGCGACGCCGCAGACGCCGGACCACTCCCCGGACCCGTTCGCCTCGACACCCTCGACCACGTCGAGCGATCCGTTCGCCGATCTCGCCGGGCCATCTGCTGGCGGCGCGATCGGGAGCTCCTTCGACTCGGGATTCCACGAGGTTCGGCACGGAGGCACGGAGGTCGAGCTTCCGAAGGCGTTCGGGACCGAGCAGACCCTGGCAGGCTCGTTCACACCGGTCTTCTCGCTCATCCTCCAGATCCGAGCCGCGCAGGACCTCGGCGACCCGACGGCGCTACGCCAGCGGATCGAGTCGCTTCTGGGCACCGCGTCCCGCGACGCGCGCACCGCTGGCGCCCGCGACAAGGACGTGGACGAGGCCACGTTCGCCCTGGTGGCCTTCCTCGACGAGGCGATCCTCGCACAGGACTGGTCCGGACGCGACGCATGGTCGGCCCAGCCGCTCCAGCTGACCCACTACGACCGCTACGACCTCGGTGAGCGGTTCTTCGACCGGCTCAAGGCCTTGCTGGACGAGGGCGGCCAGCGCAAGGAGCTGCTGGAGGTGTACTACCTCTGCCTCTCGCTCGGCTTCAAGGGCCGCTACGCGATCCAGGGGCGCGAGGTACTTCGCCGGCTGATCGACGACCTCTACGACCGGCTGTCGCAGAGTCGGGAGCCGCGAGGGCTGTCGCCGCGGGGCACGTCCCGCGAGGTCCCCGCCGAGGCTGAGAAAGGCGGCATCCCGACGTGGGCGCTCTGGGTGGGCGCGGCCGTCCTGGTCGCCCTCCTGTACCTCGGCCTGAGCCTGTCGCTCAACAGCGCTGCCGAGGACACCGGAAACACCCTCGAGACCATCTCCGCCGACCCATGACGACGCGCGTTCCCCGCTGGCGGACCGGCTCGGTCAGCGCTCCCTTCCCTTCCCTCGCCGTCTGATCCATGCAACGCAAGCTCCTGTTCTCGGGCCTCGCGGCCGCTGGCGTCGGCGGCCTCGTGATCGCGTTCCTGCGCTACGGCCTGTCGCCGGGCCTGCTGCTGACGGTGATCGGCCTGCTGCTGACGGCTGTCGTCGGGCTCGTAGTCTCGGCCATGCGCGCCAGGCGGCGCGGCGGAAGCATCGAGGACGCCCTCAAGGCACAGTCCGAGCGAGAGGCGGCCTCCTACACGCCCGACCGGAAGGCGGAGATCGACCGGATGCAGGAGTCCTTCGACCTCGCCATCGCCAAGCTGAAGGCGTCCAACCTGGGCGGCACCAGCCGGTTCGGGCGCGGAAAGAGAGCCCTCTACGC
>JBCDLV010000312.1:0-4238 GCA_038744895.1 Bacteroidota bacterium
AACTCGTCTGTCAAAGCCGCTCGCTGGGACGGCGCCTGGAGGGCGGTGACCCGGTTCCCTGCGGGAAATGTCGGGACCGACGTGTGGGCTGAGCGGCTCCAGCTCCTCGGCCCCACCGCAGAGTCCGGGATCGCCAGCGTTGTGCCAAGGCTCACGCCCGTTCTCTCCGAGGCACTTCGGTCGCTCACGGGTAGCCCTCCGCACGTGGTCTCGGCTCGTCAGCCCCTGCCCTTTCGCCTGGCGTACGCGACTCCCGAGACACTCGGTACGGACCGGCTGGCGGCCGCCGTCGCCGCCCACAGCCTGGCAGAGGGGCGACCCGTCGTCGCACTCGATGCAGGATCGGCTGTGACCACAGAGGTGGTGACTGACGAGCCCGCCTACCTGGGCGGTGCCATCCTTCCCGGCCCGGACCTGCTTCGGCGGGCGCTGGTCCGGGACACCGATCAGCTTCCCGACATCCCCTGGCCCAACCAGGTGGCCGCCATCGGCGACTCGACGCGGACGGCGATCCAGGCGGGCACCGGGGTGATGGCTCTCGACGGCGTCCACGGACTTCTCCGTCGCACCATCGATGACCTCGGGGGCGACGCTCTCGTCATCGCCACCGGCGGGTGGGGGCCGTGGTTCGCCGAGCGGATCGCGCTCATCACCCGCGTCGAGCCTCACCTCGTCCTCGATGGCATCCGCCAGCTGGCGATCGCTAGCGGGCGTCGAGGTTGATGAGCGACTCGACGCGGGAAAGCACCATGTCGATGGCGACCCGGTTGTGCCCGCCGCGCGGAATGATGACGTCCGCATGCCGCTTGGAGGGCTCGACGAACTCCAGGTGCATCGGGCGGACGGTGCGGCGGTACTGATCGAGGACAGATTCGACGGAGCGGCCCCGCTCGTGGAGATCCCGCTCCATGCGCCGCATCAGGCGTACGTCGGGCGCTGCATCGACGAACAGCTTCACATCCATGCGGGCCCGCAGGGCCTTCTCGGCCAGCACCAGGATGCCCTCCACCAAGACGACCGGGCGAGGCTCGACCGTCTCCGTCTCCGGCTGGCGGCTGTGGGTCTCGAACGAGTAGGTCGGCTTCTCGATGGCCGCGCCAGCCATGAGCTGGTCCAGGTGGTCCACCATGAGGTCCGTCTGCAGCGCGTCGGGGTGGTCGAAGTTGAAGCGCGCGCGCTGATCCGGCGTCAGGTGGTCGAGCGGCCGGTAGTAGGCGTCGTGGTCCAGCAGCGCGATGCGCCGCGACCCGAATCGCTCCATGATGCGTCGCTGCACCGTGGTTTTCCCCGACCCTGAGCCTCCCGCGATTCCGATGACGACCGACATGCTGCTGAGGCTACTTCTTGGGTGCGTTCACGCCAGCGGGCAGAGGCGGTTCGGGGGCATCGCCGGTGCCCCGCTGGCGGCAGGTCGAGCATCTCGGCGCCTTCATCGCGCGACAGCGATCAGTCGTCCTCGTCGTCCTCGCTGGCACGGCGCGCAGCAGCCTCGGCCTCCTCAGCGGCACGGGCCCTCCGGCGTGCCTCGCGGCGCTTCTCCCACCCCGGCGACGACACCATCACGACCGTTCCTCCGCCCGCCTCGTTGAGGTCGGATGCCTCGTGGTCGACCTCGTAGCCATCGGGCGCCTCCCAGTCTTCGAGCGCCTCGACCGAGTCGGCGGTCTCGTTGACGATGTAGGCCACCAGGGCGCCGCGGAGCTCCTTGACGCCGTGCGAGACGGCTGTGCGCTCGCCAGCGTCATCTTCGCGGTAGAACTTGACCCGAATCATCCGGGCGTAGGTCTCCGCATCCTCCCATGCGGCCTCATGCGCGCTGGGCAGGAGGTTCCAGACGGCGTGGCCGGTCACGAGGGCGTTCAAGGCACTCGACAGCGGCTCGCGCCAGTAGGTCGAGGCGCGGCCCAGGTCGCCGACCTTGGCGTCCATCTTCAACCGGTAGTTTGGGATGAGATCGTCCGGGCGCAGCAGCCCGAACAGGCCCGAAAAGATGACCCCGTTCTCCAGCAGGCGGCGCTGGGACCCCGTTGGCAGTCCGGCGAAGTCCATCGCCTTGTAGAGCACGCCTGGGCCGTAGCGGTCGACGGACGCCATCAGCGGGCTCCGGTAGATCGACAGGTTGGCGTCGACGCTTTGCTGGAGCGTGTCGCCCTTGACGCCGAACAGCTTCTCCAGGGCTGGCTCCTCGCCGTTCTGGATTTCGTCCTGGAGGGCGTCGATCAGCGCCCGGCGTTCGGGGTTCAGGTCCGAGAAGTAGTTGAAGGTGTTCGACGAGCGGTAGTCGAACATGTCGGGCGCCAGCGGGTTGCCGCCGGGCTCTTTGCCTTCCGCGCTCGGAAGGAGGATTGTGAAACGCACAGACTGGGGATCGAGGGGGGTCCGGCGGTGCCGGGATCAGGCACGCGCGGTCACGCCGCGCCGCGGCTAGTGCGAGCCTGGTGGATGAGGTCGTCGGCCTCCAGGAGAAGGGACTCGGCCTGCTGGCGCGCATCGGCCACGAGGGCGTCGGCCTGGGCGCGCGCGTCACTGGGGACGGACGCGTTGTCGAGGCGGTCGAGGAGCGCCGAGAGATCCCCTGCCCACCGGTCCAGCAGGTAGGCGGCGCGCCGGCGAAGCTGCCGGCCCTCGTCAGGCGCCAGCAGGAGGCCGACGGCGATGCCCGCGGCTCCCCCGACGAAGAACCCCCACAGGGATGCTCGGGCGGCTCGGCTACGTTGACTCATGACGGAGGAGGGTCCGGGGTGACGGCCGTGAAAATAGACGGCCGCTGGTACGCGTGGGGCGGAACGAACCTGAAACAGGCCGCCCCAATCCGGAGCGGCCCATCTCGGACAGTTCGCAGAAGCAGAGGGCTAGCGGCCCTTCTTCTTGTGGCGGTTCTTGCGAAGTCGCTTCTTCCGCTTGTGGGTCGCGATCTTGTGTCGTTTGCGCTTGCGTCCGCAGGGCATGGGCTACCGAGGCTACGTGAGGTTGTCAACGCGTAGACGAGCAACATAGGAAACCTGGTGTGCCCAGGTCTCCGCCAGCGGGGGATCTGGCGGAGGCTTCACGAGGTGGCGCGGCGTAGCCCCCACGTCTCTGATCGTTGACAGACTTGTCCACGGTGATGGACGAACGACCTGACGTGAAGCCCCGCTGGCGCACGTCGGATACCCAGGGTAGGGATTGCGAGAGTTGGCACACCGCTTGTTTTGGCGATGGACACGTCTCCCAGCGAATCCCGCTGGCGGGGCGGACAGAGCGATACCTGTGCGCACAGCGGCTTTGGCCCGCGCACGCCGGGCGGACACGTTTGGGTGAGCGTGTCCGCCCGGCTTCGTTTTGGCCCTTCCGCGCGAGCGGCGGCGCGAGTAGTCTCCGGCCATGCGGCTGCTTGCTCTCCTCGTCTGCGTTCTCCTGGTGGCCGGGTGCGCACCGCGCCTATCGCCGCCCTACCGGGACTACGAGGTCCGCATGGCGGCGGACGACAGCCTGTCGATGGAACTGCGCGAGGCGCTGACAGACTCGGGCTGGACCGTGGAGGAGAAGTCCTCGCCGGGCATCGTCTCGACGCAGACCCAGGAGATCGCCAGCGGGCTCCTCTCGACGACCTACGCAGCGCTCGACCTCGTGCCTCTGAGCGGCGACTTCGTCCGAGTGTACGTCCGTGCCGAGTCCCGCAACGTGCTCGGCGGGCGCACCAAGGTCTATGCGCTCAACGGGCGTCTGCGCGAGGCGGTGTACGGTCCCCTTTCGGAGTCGCTCCGCCAGCGGGGTCTCGTCCCGCTCGGGACACCGCGCGACCGAGATGAAGACGCGACGGACGAGGACTGATTCCGTCGTGCGTACGTTGAGACCCTCGATCAGCGCCAGCTGGTCTGTTCTTTGGGGATGACACGGTTTCGACGAGAGACGTGTGCGGCAGGCTGCGCGCCGGGTGGTGTCCGATACGCCCGTGAGACCCATCGGAACGCAATTGTAGCTGCGAACGACTACTCCTACTCGCTGGCCGCTTAATTAGCCGCTAGCTGTTCTGCACGGCGGATGCTCGCTATCGCTGTGCAGAGCACCGACTAGAGTGAGCTGGCGTCGGAGGCTCCGGCTGAGCCGAAGACGCGAGACCCAACCAGCCTGCGCCGTACTGGAAGCCCGTCAGCGGGCCCCGCCAGCGCGGCAAAGACTTGAAAGCGCTGACTACGCGCGTAGACGCCTGGACTGTAGCGCCTCTCGGACCCGGGTTCGACTCCCGGCATCTCCAC
>JBCDLV010000313.1:0-4228 GCA_038744895.1 Bacteroidota bacterium
CGAAGTAGCCGACTTGTACCGAGACTGGCATCCGCGCGTGGCCTCCGTGATCGACGCGACAGATCCGGACGAGATCACGCGGCACGACGTGTACGACCGCCCGCTGGCGCAGCGGTGGGTCTCAGGGCGTGTCGCCGTCGTGGGCGACGCGGCGCACGCGATGACGCCTGCGCTCGGGCAGGGAGGCGCGCAAGCCCTCGAAGACGCCGTCGCACTCGCCCGCCACCTGGTCTCCGAGCAGCCTGCTGGCGCTACGCTGCTGGCGTTTGAACGAGACCGCAAGCGTCGCGCGTCGTCCGTGGCGTGGCTTTCCCGCACGTCTGCCCGACTCGGCCAGCTCGGGGGGCGGATGGCCCGCGTGCGCAACGCTGTCGCGAGGGCGACCCCATCTCGTCTGTTCGAGGCCGGGTTCACATTGCCGTTCTAGGCTGCGTGTGACCGGCTTGCTGCCGACAGGGTCCCAGATAGCTGAACGCGACCGCGGAGCTACCGCGGGAGATCGTCCGGGTCCAGCTCAGGCGCGTCGGGATCGTCCGGGCGGCCCTCCGTCCGCCAGCGGGCTCTGCGTGTGCGCTGCGACCCTTCGGTGACCGTCTCCAGGATAGCGAGGTAGCTGCCGTAGCGCTCCGGCGTGATCTCCCCCGCGTCCACGGCCTCTTGCACGGCGCAGCCAGGCTCGTGGGCATGCGTGCAGTCCGGAAACCGGCAGTGACCGATGTAGGGCTGAAACTCCACGAAGTAGCCGCCGAGCTCCTGGGGCTCCATGTCCCACAGCCCCCACTCCCGAACGCCTGGCGTGTCGGCTACCCACCCGCCGGCCACCGGGTGCAACGTGGCAAAGGTGGTGGTGTGGCGCCCCTTCTGGGTACGCTCTCCGATCTCGGAGGTCCGCAGTCCGAGGTCCGGGTCTATCGCGTTGAGAAGACTCGACTTGCCGACGCCGGACGGGCCCGAGACGACGCTCACGCGATCCTCCAGCTCCGTGGCGAAGGTCTCGATCCCGCGTCCCGTTTCTGCACTGGTGAGTAGGACCGGGTAGCCGAGGCTCTCGTAGAGATCCTGCCAGAACGCGATGGCATCCTGGGCACGCTCGTTGCCATCCAGCAGGTCGCCTTTGTTGATGACGATGCCAGCCGGGATGTGCCGCGTCTCGGCCGCCAGCAGGAAGCGGTCCACGAACCCGGGGTTGACCTTCGGGCCAAACGTGGACTGGACGCACCAGGCGCGATCCACGTTGGCGACGATGACGTGCTCGCGGACGGCACCTCGCTTCCCGGCGGCACGGCGGCTGAGTTGATTCTCGCGTGGCTCGATCTCAGTGATGAGTCCGGTTTCGTCCTCCTCGACGCGGAGCACGACGCGGTCCCCCACGGCGACGGGGTTGGTCTCGTCGATCTCCAGCGCCTCCAGCCGAAACCGCCCTCGCGCCCGCGCGCGGATCGCCTCGCCATCATCGAGCACGACGTCGTACCAGCTGCCGGTCGATCGGACCACGAGGCCGTGTCGGCTCTCGGGCTCGGGTGTCTCGTCGCTCACAAGTGAAACTCTGGGTTGGGGCTTCCGTCCAACGCAGGCGTCGGGATCAAGGCTCCGGCATGATCTCCGCCTTCCCTGTCGCACGTTTCCACTGCAGCCATGGCCACCCGCAAATCCACCGACCCCTTCGAGACGATCCGCAAGGCGTTCGAGGACCTAGAGACATCGGAGAAGGCCGCATTCGTCCTGGAAGCCACGTTCGAGACCATCGGGCAGGCACTCGCCGAAACCGGGCGCCGCGCCGCTGAAACGATCGAGGGTCTGGGCATCGACTCCTGGTTCCAGCACCACGCCGACGAGCCCGAGAGCGAGTCCGCGTCGCAAACGGACTCGAAGAAGACCACGACGAAGCGTCGGTCGACCACGTCGAAGGGCTCCACATCGACGGGCAAGACGGCTGGAAAGACCGCAGGGAAGTCCACGAGGCGGAAGCCTCCCAAGAAAGACGACGATTCGTGAGCGACCGCTGGCTGGAGCGATTCGAGCGAGCCGGCCCTCTCGAACGGGTCGGCCTGCTGGGAGGAGGCGCGGTTCGCCTGCTGGCGGGCGCGATCGAGCGCGGGATCGACCGAGCCGCCACGATCACGGTCGAGGCCAGAGAGGCCTTTCAGAAGGAGATGGATCCGAACGTCACGGACGCGACCATTCTGGAGGAGACCGACGAGCGCGAGTGAGACTCCGCTGGCGGTGCGACCGCCGCGACGCTACCGACCGCATCCCGGGTCAATGGGCGGCGAGAGAGAGCCCTAGGCCACCAGGGCACGGGCCGCCTGGACCCCAAAGAAGCGAGGGTGCGCGACACGCTGCACCATCACCTTTCCGTCGGCAGCCGTGGTCATCTCCACGTCGAGGAGTCCGTGGGCCGACATCTCGATCACGACGTCGTGGCCGAGGCGAGAGGTGTCCGTCCTCTCTCCCTCGGGACGCAGCCACTGCGCCGCCAGACGGTTGATCTCGATCCACGACAGGTGGCCGAAGGGCGCGCGAGACGCAGCCGCGAGGATCTCGATGACGAAGTCTGCCGCGTAGGGCAGTGTGTCGGCGAGCGGGGGACGTGTCGACATGGGATGCGGTGGGGGGATGGCCGAGTATCGAGCAGGGGGTGTGACACCCCTGTGACGTGGGGTCTCGACTACGACCGCCTCGGCTCTGGCGTCATACACATCGGGCCGGCTGGCCGGAGGGTGACGCTGCCGTGCTCAGCGGGGACCGGGCCGGCAGGCCGGAGGCGCCAGCGGCGCGCGAGGGTCGCCAGGACGAGCGTCCCTTCCGCCCATGCGAACTGCTCGCCGATGCATCCGCGGCGTCCAGCGCTGAAGGGGAGGTAGGCAAACTTGTGCCGGTCGGCCCCCCGCTGGTGCCGGTCGGGGCGAAACGTCTCCGGGTCGTCCCAGAACCGGGGGTCCCGGTGCACGTGGTACGGTGCGAAGAGGATCGTCGTCCCACGGCGGACGGGGTGGCCTCCCAGCTCTGTGTCGCGCGCGGCCTCGCGACCCACTGCCCAGGCCGGTGGGCGAAGCCTCATGACTTCTGCGAACGTCTGGCGCGTCACCGCCAGCTGGCGCAGGTCCTCGAACGTCGGATCCGCGCCGAGCCCGTCGACCTCGGCCCAGAGATCCGCCTCGGCGTCGGGGTAATTGGCGAGGAGCGCCCACGTCCACGCGAGGGCCACGGCCGTCGTCTCGTGGCCCGCCAGCAGGAGCGTCATGGCCTCGTCGCGCACTTCCTCGTCGGTCATCGCCTCGCCGGTGTCGGCATCGCGGGCGTCGAGGAGCATCTGCAGGAGGTCGTCTCCACCGGGCGACTGGCGGCGCTCGTGGATGAGTCCGTAGACGACGTCGTCCAGCGTCGTCCGCGCTCGTCCGGACTGCCGGTTGGCGCGTGTCGGAAGCCACGTGAGCTTGTCCGCCAGCGGGAACTGGGCCCCGTCGAAGGCGACCATCGCCTCGTGTACGGCGTCGCTGACGCGCCCTGCGTCGGAGAGCACGTCGGCGCCGAAGAGCGTCCGGCCCGCGATGCGGAGCGCCAGCCGGTTCATCGAGGCGGCGACGTCGAACGGCTGGCCGGGCGTCCACGTCTCCGTCTCCTCGCTGGCGAGGTCGACGAAGGCACGCCCGTAGACCGCCAGGCGGCGGTGGTGAAACGCGGGCAGCACCAGCTTCCGCTGGCGCGTGTGAACGGGCAGTTCACTCGTCAGCAGGCCGTCTCCGAGGATGCGCCGCGCCAGCCGGAGGCCGCGCGCCTTGACGAGGTCCGCGTTGCGATCGACGAGCACCTCGCGTAGCAAGTCGGGGTGGCGTACGAACATCACCTGGGGCGTCCACGAGGGACCGGCCACGACGAGATCGCCTCCGACGGCGTCCAGGTCGGCGACGCCTTGCATGATGTCGCGCATGAACGTCCGCAAGAGAGCAAGCGGCCGGTGAGACGCATAGGTGCGGACGTCGTACATGACAGGCGGGATGGGGCTCTCCCCTACCCTACCCTGCGCCGTCAAGATTCACGTCCTGGAGCGCTGCACCCCGTCCTCACACAGGGGGACTCCCGGTGGCCTGGGCCGCCGCGCGGTCCCCTCGGAGCACGTCGAGGCGGCTGGCGCCGCTGGCCTCCCCAGCAGAGCCTACACCAGCCCCTTCTCGTACGCCACGCGGACCACCTGGGCGCGGCTGTGCACCTGGAGCTTGGCGTACAG
>JBCDLV010000314.1:0-4220 GCA_038744895.1 Bacteroidota bacterium
GGTGAAGTCCGAGCCGTCGGGGTTCTCGCAGAACAGCCGCCACCGCTTGCCCTCCTGGTAGGCGAAATAGTCGGCGTCGATTTTGACCCCTGGGTCCACGATCACGACCGAGCGAACGCCTAACTCCGCCAGGTCTCGGTTGAGTGCTTGCGGATCTGAGAAGGCCTCCGGATCGAAGGTGAACACCCGGAAGCCATCCATGTGGCCGATGTCCAGGTGGATGCACTCCAACGGGAGGTCGCGGCGCCGGAACTCGTGGGCGATCCAGCGCACATAGCCCTCGTCGTGGTAGTTCCACCGGCTTTGGTGGTAGCCCAGGGACCACAGCGCAGGCATCGGCTTGTGGCCCGTGAGGTCGCAGAACTGACGCAGCGGCGACTTCAGATCCGCCCCGCTGGCGGTCGGGGCGAACACGTAGTAGCGGAGCTCGCCGTCGCTCGACCCGAACCACCAGTCGTCGCCGGCGTCCAGGTCGATCTCTGAGCGGAACGTGTTGTCCAAAAAGAACCCCGCGCCCGTCCAGCCCGAGTCGTCGGGCGACAGCACGAGTGAGAAGGGGATCGACTTGTAGATGGGGTCCTGCTCCGGCGCGTAGGCGTACGTGTCCGAGTTCCAGAACGTCAGCTTGCGGCCCGCTCGGTCGAGCTCGAACGTCTTGTCGCCGAAGCCGAAGAACCGCGTCTGAGGCACTCGCGACTTCCAGCAGCGCGTGACCGTCCGCCCGTCGATCTCGGCAACGCCGGCGCCAGCGGAGTCCTGGAGGAACGGCCGTCCGTCCGCGGTCTCAAACGACAGCCGGCATGGCGACTTCTGGATGCGAACCGTCAGCGCGTCCGTCGCGACCGACCACGAGGGGCCGTCGTCGTGGAGCGTGATCTGCGGAGGGTTCCAGGAGCGATCTGGATCCAGGGCATACGAGAACGGCGTGTCGTCAGCGCCGGCCCCGTGCCCGCTGGCGGCGAAGTCGCCGGTCGGTGCCAGCCGGACGCGTGCGATGCCAGACGAGAGAATGGAAACCGCCAGCTTGGGGCCTCCGGCGTCCACCACCACGGTCGAGCCCACGACAGTCGCCGAGATCGCGTCCCCGAGAAGCGTGAACCGGCCGTCCGGAATCGAAGCGAACGGACGGGAGACGGGGGCGACGGCCGGGGCGGCGTACGAGCTCATCGAGGGCAGGCATGTAAGCGCTTAACCCGGGGATGATACCCACGTGCGGCCGGCTGGACGCCGTGCGTTTTGCCTCTGCAAAGGCGCTCCGAGGAGCCTCGATCCTCCGCTGGCGCCAGCGGGTCCTGGAGTCGGCTCTTCAGGCGCGCAGGGCCCGCAGATCGCGTGCGGCGTGCTAGTAGCTGATCCCGTCCTCGACGGTCGGCGGACGCGGAGGCAGCGGTTCCATCTGGCTCGGAGTCCTCGGGGCCGACGAGTCCGCGGTCGTGCTGGCGACCGGCTCCCGACCCATGTTGACCCGGGGGTCGACGGACAGCAGGGTCTCCGTGGTGGCCAGCAGGCTCCGGAACGACGACGTGCGCCAGATGGACCGGTGGATGCGAGCGACGCGCGCCTGCGTCTGACGGTACCGCGAGTCCGGATTGCGCGACGCGAGCGCCTGGAGCTCGTCGTGGATGCGCTGGAGGCGACGCACGTTGCGGCTGGTGAACCCGAAGTCGCCCGTGTCGCGGACCAGGCGCTCGTAGTCCCGATCGGTCTGGGTGCGCTCGCTCTCATCGAGGAGGAACGTCCGCTCGTCGAACCGCTTCGACTCGCCGATGACGTCGCGCCCGACGCGTCGCAGGACGGCTGTGGCGCCAGCGGGGAGGAAGAAGCGAACCGGCTTGCCGTCGGCCGTCGCGCTGAGGCGAAGGTCGCCTGCTGCGGGCACGGCATCCCCGCTGGCGGCGGGGAGGGCGATGTGCGGGTTGAGCTCGCGGAAGCGGTTGTAGGCGGAGCCCTCCGCGATGGGCCCCCAGTCCAGGCGGCGCTCGTGGGGCTCCAACGCGGTCAGGATCTGAGAGAGGCGGACGGTGGCGTCCGGACGCAGGCGAACCCGCTCCGCGCGGAGCGTCTGCGAGGGGTCGATGCGCTCGTTCTCCGTCGCGCGAAGCGAGCCGTACGCCTTGAGGACGTACGCCCGCGAATGAGGGCCGAACGACGAGACCTCGTCGACGCGCTCGAACCCGTCGGTGACTCCCCACATGTACGCATCGGACACGTGCTTGCCTTGGCGCGCGAGCCCTGGGTTGGCACGCAGGTACTCGCGGTAGAGCTTGAAGATGTTGCCGGGCCCCGTGTGGTACGCCGAGATGCCCGGAAGCTCGTGGCCTACGGCATTTGCGTAGGCGCGGACCAGCATCATGTAGGGCTCGACCGAGATCAGCGGGTGATGCTCTTCGGCGACCTCGACGGTCCCCCCGCTGGCGACCGGTAGTGAGTACCGCTCCACATCGAACATCTGGAGGATGTCCGGCATCATCTGGTAGCGGCTCCGCGCGCCAGCGGTGGAGATCAGCTTGTCCTGGTTGAACGTCTCGACGGTCCCGATCTCCGTCGCCAGCACGCTCAGGCCGAGACGCCGCGCGAGGTTGACTTCGTAGGTGATGGTCTGTGCGTCCCGCTCGCGTGCTTCGAGGGTCTGGTCCTTGTAGCCCCAGCGGATGACGATGTCGTCACGAGGGATGCCGTACGCCTCCCACTTCCGTCGCAAGCCGCCAGTGACGACGCGCCGCTGGCGGTTGACGGCGTCCCAATCCGCCTGGCCGCGTCCGTCGAAGACGTCGCGCTCGCGGCGCATCTGCTGGATCTCCAGCGTCTCGCCGGTGCGGTCGTCCAGGACGCGGATGGTGAAGTTGTCGTCCACCCCGTAGGCGTTGCGGTACATCTCCAGTCGCCAGCGGAAGTCGTACAGGTGGTCCTCGTTGCCGCCAGCGGAGACCGACTCGCCCCCAGAGAACGCGCCAGCGAAGTACTGGCCGTACAGGTGGTCCGGATGGATGTCGAGCCCGGCGAACGTATACGGATCCTCTGGGCTGAACGGGACGACGGCCGCTGGCGCTTCCGCGTCGGAGGGCGGGGGCTCGCTCGGTCCGGCCGCCTGCAACTCGCCGCCGCGCAGTGCGAGCGCCAGCAGGCCGATGGTCACGAGGCCGGCCAGGGCCGCCAGCGGGATTCGGAAGGACTCGCGAAATGCCTGGCGCCCCTGCTTGCCCTGTTCAGAGGTGTCGTCTTCAGGGCCGAGTCGGCTCGCGTCCTCGACGTCAGGAAGGGGGCGAAACGGAGGAGGGTCGTTCGGGATCGGCATGAGAGCCTGGCGGAGCAGCGGGGTGCCGGAGAGTGAACAAAGACCGGGCCGCGGCCTTGCCTGTTCCGCAACGGACGATTAGGGCATGTGGTGTCGGGCTCGCGCGACCAAATCCGCAAATACGGCATCCAGCGCCGGGTCCATCGCCTCGGGGTGGAACTGGAGCCCGATGAACGTCCCATCCTCACTCTCGATGGCTTCGATCACCCCATCTGGCGCGCGAGCCGACACGATGAGTCCGTCGCCCACGTCCGCGACGGCTTGCACGTGTCGAGTGTTGACCACCAGTTCGTCTGCGCCCACGAGCGCTGCCAGCCGCGTCCCGCTGGCGACAGTCGCCGGGTGTGTCGTGCCCCCTCGGCCTCGGCTGTGGGTCGCCACGTCCTGCTGGCGCTCGACGTCTGCGTAGATCGTGCCGCCTCGGATGGCGTTCGCCAGCTGCATCCCGTAGCAGATGCCGAGCGTGGGTCGGCGCGCGTCGAGGAAGGCGCTCAGGATGCGCGTGTCGGAGGCGACGCGGAGGGGTTCCGTAGCGTCGATGTCGTCCGGCAGGGTGCCGATGAGGCCGTCGGTGACGGCGGGGCCACCGGTGACGACCAGGCCGTGCAGCAAGCCCGCGAATGCATCGGCCGTCGCCGCATCGGTGAGCATCGGGACGATCAGCGGGGTTCCGCCTGCCCGCTCGACGGCTGCGACGTACCGAATGTCGAGTCGCTGTTCGAGGTCTCCGCGGTCGGTCCGGTTGAGGGAGGTCGTGATCCCGATGCGGGCGCGGTCGGCCATTAGTAGAGGTCGGCGAGCGTGATCCTGCGCTGGACGGGTCGTGGGGCTGGGGCAAGCCCGAGGAACAGCACGCCTTCCATGCGCGCGTCCGTGGTCACGTGCCGGTCGAAGGCTCCGTTGTCGAGGGCGTCGTACAGCGCCA
>JBCDLV010000315.1:0-4200 GCA_038744895.1 Bacteroidota bacterium
GCAGTCGTGGAAGCAGGCGCTCGCAGAGGCCCTCCCGGCCCTGCCGACGCCAGCAGCGTTCCAACTCTCTGCCGACGTGGACCTGCCCGTGGATCCGACGCTGGTCCCGGTGGCCAAGCGAAAGTTGCTCGGCGCCGTGGGAGAGGCGTAGCGACCGCCGCGGCTCTGCAGCCTGGCGCGGCGTCGGGGTGCGGCGCCAGCGGGCGGCCGTCGGTGAGGTGCCCCAAGCAGAGCGAGCCGCCCCTGGAGGAACGGCCCGCTTGAGGCTTGGCGTTGGCAGAGGCGGTCTAGCCGCGGGAGCCGCCGGCGCGAAGGCGCAGCCGCTGCCCAACGCGGATGACGTCTGAGCTGAGCCCGTTCCACTGGCGCAGCTGGCGTACGGTGAGCCCGTAGCGGCGTGCGATCTGGGTCAGGTTCTCGCCGCTGCTCACGCGGTGGGTCGTCGGCCGGCGCGGAGGTGTAGGACGAGCCGCGACCGGCGCGGCTGGTGCCCCGCTGACGCGGAGCGTCTGGCCGATCTCCAGCGCATCACCCACGCCAGGGTTGAGGGCGCGAAGCTCCGCGAGCGTCATGCCGTAGTCGCGCGCGATGCGCGTCAGGTACTCGCCGCGCTGGACTTGGTGCGTGCGGACCTCCGGAGCGCTGCTCACCGTGCGCACTGGCGGCGCGTCTGTGGGCCCCGAGGGCTCAGGGATGACGGCAGGCTGAACCGCAGCGACTTCCACGGCTGGCGCGTCCAGTACGAGGTCGTCCGTGACGATGTCGTCCTCGGCGGGTGCTGGCTTATCGTCCGCTGGCGCTGGCGTCGTGTCCTGGCCGATGGGCGATGCCGGAGGCGCAGCCTTGGGCGCTACCGGCGGAGCCATCGCCATCGCGACCTGAGGCGCCGGCTCGCTGGCTGCCGCCTCCGCGGCGCGGGCGGCGGCGACTTGGGCTTCTGCGTCGGCGACGGCGGCTGGTGCTTCGGCGACGTAGGTCCGCACAGGGTCGTCTCTGCGGACACGCGTCTGGGGCTGGAGGGATCGCCGCAGCTCGCGCCGCTCGGCGACCATCATGGCGGCCTCGAAGGGCTCCTGTGGCGCCAGAGGGCGGTTGGCCCTCACGCCAAAGCTCACGCTCTCGGCCGCGAACTGGTCGCTGCCTGCCTCCGCGGGCGCCAGCTGGTCCAGGGCGTCGGCGTTCTCGGCGTAGGTACCGAACGGGATCCGCAGCATGTGCGGCGTGCGGACGTCCGGCACGCGGCTCCGGCGAAGCGATGGGTTGAGGGCGCTCAGCACCTCGGTGTCGACGGCGAGGATCCGGGCCACCTGCGACAGGCGCGTGCCTCCGGCGACGGGGATGCGGTCGAACACGTAGGCCGGTCCTGGCTCGTGCGCGTCGAATCCGTACGCGTCGGGGTTCGACAGGATCAACGACGTGGCGATGAACATCGGGACGTAGGCCCGGGTCTCGCGAGGGATCACGTGGTCGATGTCCCAGAACGTGGCGCGCTGGCCCGTTCGCTGCTCGAACCGGCGCACGCCGCGAGCGACGACGGCCGGGTTGCAGTTGTAGCCGGCCAGCGCCAGCTGCCAGTCGCCGAAGCGATCGTAGAGGTCGCGGAGGTGCCGCGCGGCAGCGCGCGTGGCAGCCTCGGGGTTCATCCGGTCGTCGATGTCGCGCTCCGCGCGGAGGCCATAGGCGCGTCCTGTCGGGCGAATGAACTGCCACATGCCGACGGCGGCGGCGTGGCTACGCGCGGTCGGGTTGAGCGCGCTCTCGACCATCGCCAGGTACTTGACCTCGTCGGGCACGCCCTCCTCGGCGAGGATGCGCTCGACCATCGGGAAGTACGTGTCGGCCCGCTGGCGGAGGCGCTGGACGTGGCTCGGCCGGTTGAGGAGGAACTGGACGTACCGATTCACTTTCTCGTTGACGTCCATCGGGATGGTCGCCACGAAGGTGTCGTGGTCGGGCAGCGTGACGTGCTCCAGCAGCGGCGTCCCGCTGTCGAATCCACGCTCGACGGCCTCGACGCCAGCGGAGCGCAGTGCGAACACGCCGCCGCGGTCGAGGACGGGCTCGCCGTAGAACAGCTCCTGCTCGGTCATCACTGAGGCGTAGAGCGCACGGAAGCGTTCGTCCGCGAGCGCGCCGGGGCGGTCGGCAGCGGCGCGCACGTCGGCCACCAGGGCGTCCAATCGAATGGCGAACGCGTCGGTATCGCCGTCGGCTTCGGCCTGGAGGAGGTCGGCGTGGCGGGCGTAGAAGGCGGCGAGTCGGCGGGCGGACTCGTCGTCGGGGACCGCGTCGGTGACGACGGCATCGGGCAGGAGCGCGTCGGCGGGGGCCGTGAGGGCCTCAGCCGGCAGGACCGGCGCGGTGTCCGTGGTCGCCGTCTGGGCAGAGCCGAGAGCGGGCGTCGCGACGACGAGCGCCGCCACGAGGAGCGGGCGGTGCATCGAGTCTGGGGTGGCTACGTGAGAAAACAGTGAGTCGGGCGAGGTGGCGTTCCCCCGCATCGCGCTCGAACCTTCCAAAACAAGCGGGGTTCAGCGCCGGAGTGCGTGCGAACGCGGCCGAAGATACGGGCTGCAACGTTAGGCTATGGGCGTCAGACGCTCCATCTCGCCAAATGGGCACATCGTGCCCATCCTCTACCGGGGAATCCCGGTGGCCAGAAGCCGGTTGTGCCCCGCGAGTCGTTTGTGGAAACAGGCTTGGTTGTCTAATTGCGTCCCTCGGGTTGAAGGTCAACGGCAGACGGTCTGCGCTGGAACCAGGCCCCGCTGGCGGATGGCTCCGGCACGTGCCAACTGCTGGGAGGAGGCAGGCCCCGATCGCCAGCGGGATTCACGGCCCACCCGATCCTATGGACACGTCAGATGCGCGCCAGCGGGCGCTGCCGCCGACGACCTCATGCCGAGTCGCCCGCTGGCGCCCGCTAGCTCGTGCTCTGACTCGGGCCGTTCCCCACATCGCTGGGGAGGCCGAACCGTGCACATCAGACCCGGTGTATGGGACCTCCACACAACCCCACCCGCATGACACGCTCCCTCCTCCTCGTCGCGGCCCTCGTGGTCGCAACCGGCTGCGCCTCCACCAACGACGACATGATGGCGGCATCGGCACCGACGCAAAATCTGGTCGAGACCGCCATCAGCGCAGAGCTGAACACGCTCGTCGCCGCCGTCCAGGCTGCTGAACTCGTCGAGACGCTGAGCGGCCCCGGCCCCTTCACCGTCTTCGCCCCGACCGACGCCGCCTTCGCAGGCCTCCCCGAAGGCACCGTCGAAACGCTGCTGATGCCTGAGAACCAAGGCCAACTCCAAGGTGTGCTCACCTTCCACGTGGTCGCGGGTCAGCTGGCGGCGGCCGACCTCAGCGACGGCCAAACGCTGACGACCGTCAACGGCGAGACGCTGACGGTGTCCATCAGCGGCGGCTCGGTGATGATCGGCAACGACAATGGCATGGCGACGGTCGCCCTGGCAGATGTCTTCGCGTCGAACGGCGTTGCGCACGTGATCGACGGCGTGTTGCTCCCGTAGCGACGGTCGCGCTCGCTCCCGCTGGCGGAGGCGGCCCTCGGGTCGCCTCCGCCTTTTGTGTGTTTCCCCGCCACCGTGTGCGTACGGCACAGGGCGCCAGCGGGCGACACTACAGAAGTGACCGATTGCTCGTACGCTGCGTCGCGTGGGGAGAGGTCGACGATCGGCCAGTAGCCATTCCCCACTCGCTACTCGCTCACGACCAATGCGTCGTGACGCTAGTGACAGGCGCCAGCGGGCGGTGCTGGGCGTCTGCCAACGGTCTCCGGTCCTCGGTCTCCGGCTGTCGCTACAGAGGCAGGTTGCCGTGCTTCTTGCGCGGGAGGGTCTGGACCTTGTTCTGGAGCATGTCGAGCGCTCGGATCAACCGCTGGCGCGTCTCACGGGGTGGGATCACGTCGTCCACGTAGCCGCGCTCGGCGGCGACGTACGGGTTGGCGAACCGCTGGCGGTACTCCTCCGTGAACTCGGCCTCGGCGGCGGCGGGATCCTCGGCGGCTGCGATCTCCCGCTTGCGGATGATCTCGACGGCGCCCTTCGGTCCCATGACCGCGATCTCGGCAGTGGGCCACGCCAGGTTGAGGTCGGCGCGGATGTGCTTCGAGTTCATCACGTCGTACGCGCCGCCGTAGGCCTTGCGCGTGATGACGGTGACCTTGGGGACGGTCGC
>JBCDLV010000316.1:0-4177 GCA_038744895.1 Bacteroidota bacterium
CGGCGCCAGCTCTTCTCGGGCGATCGCTGTAGGCACGTTCCAGACCGGCCGAAACTCCAGGTACTCGACCTCATCCGAGAAGAGCGGCGTGCGCCAGCCGTCGCGGTCTGCGCCGACCACAGCACGCATCTGCAGGACTTGGCGCCCGTCCTCGAACGCCCGCACGCGGTAGTCGGGCACGTTGACGAGGATCCATCGGCCGGCGCCTGGGAGGTTGAGGGCTGCCAAGCTGTCCAGGGCTACACGGATCTGCCGGGCTCGCTGGCCTGCTGGCGCGTTCAGCGCTGCGCGCGTCCTGGGGCCGAGGATGCCGTCCGGCGACAGGCCGTAGCGGTCTTGCGTCGCCGCTAGCGCCTCTGCGAGGTCGCCGTCGAGCACGTCGCCAGCGGGGGCGCCTGCCATCAGGGCCCCCTCCGCGGCGAGCCGGCGGCGGAGGACCGGGATCTGCGACGCGTCGGCTTCGCCGGGTCGGACGAGTGGGCCGTCGGGGACGGTGGGCCAGCCGCCGGAGGACGCGATGCGTTGGTAGCGGTCGTGGGCCTCGGACAGGCGGTCGGCAGGGGTCGCGCCGGCAGCCGTCGTCGCGACGAGCGCCAGCACGACGATCAGGCGAGCCATCGTGTGAGTCTGGGGGGACGCTCCCACGATACACACACCGGCCGCCAGGTCTTCCCGAGGGGCCACGCCCCGTCGATCGGGGCAGGCTATCGCGACCGCTGGCGGCCACCGGAGCCGCCAGCGGGACGTGCCTACGGTACGATGTAAAAGCCTCCGCCCCATGCGCCGTAGTCGCGCGTCACGAAGCCATTCTGCTCTGTGCCGGCGTACTGGTCAGCACCTGGGCGCGGCTCGAACACGACGCGGCCACCCTCCTGGGTGATCACGCCGGCGTGCACGCCGGCCCAGCACACGCTGGAGTCATCCGTGTACGGATTCGATCCCCAGACCGCCGAGCGGTAGTCGGAGGCAGGCGGGCAGTCGACGTGGTAGTAGCCCGTCTCTCCCCGCTGATCGGCGGCGTTGGTTCGCCACACGTCAGGAGCCGTCTCGATGGCGACGGAATCGATGACGTCGCTGGCACAGCCAGCCGAGAACACGAGGAGACCTGAGGCAAGGACAAGGGTGCGCATGGGGCGTGGGTGATGGTCACCCCTGTCATGCGGACGCTTGTCTAGAATGGGGACATGGGGCCGCGTCCCCCACCAACGCCTACTTGACGCCCGACGTCGTTCCCTCGCGCTGGACGGGCTCCGGAACGGCGTTCTTGAGCCAGCACATCCCCCCCTCGGACTGGATACCGGGAGCCGTGTGCGTCCAGGCTCGGCACTCTGTGGCGCTGGCACAGGCCGCCTGGCACACCGCATACCCAGCCCCGCCGGCATCGAAGCTCCGGTAGTCCGCACCGGGCCGGTCGATGCCTGCCTCGACCGCTGCACCGCCGCCACTCACGCCCGCGCCGCCAGAACCGTTGAGGATGGCGAAGCTGAAGTCCCAGGCGCTGGCACTGCCCGAGTCCTCCACGTTCCGCGCGCCAGCGGCGTAGCTCGACCGTCCGGGTCGCATCTCGAAGACGACATTCCCCCCGCTGGCGTACGTGATTGCGCCGGCATGGACGCCCGCCTGGCACAGCGGCGACGAGCCCCAGTAGTGAGGGTTCTGCCCGTAGACGCTGTAGACCGTCGCCCGGGACGGGTTCGGTGGGCAGGACAGTGTGAGCGGACCGCTCACGCTCGTGAACGAGCCACCCCGGACTTCCCAAGCGGGCTCGCCCGTCTCGGGAGCCGGAGGCGCTTGCGGGCCCGACGTGCCTGTGGTTCCGGGAGTGCCCGAGTCCATGGTGTCGCGAACCAGGCGTTCGGCCTCGGCACACCCGGTGGCCGTGAACAGGAAAGCTGCGAGAAGGAGGGGGACGCGCATGATCTGGAGAAGGTGGGTTCCTCTCCATCACGCAACGCCGGATCACCGGGGATCATCGGCCTCGGAGTGCCGACACGAGCCGGCGGCGCGTCTCGTCGTCGGGGTCACGGGCGAGGGCCGCGCGGAGATGCTCCTCGGCCTCCGCGTCTCGCCCCATCGACGCCAGCGCCAGCCCGAGCGTCCCACGCGTTTCGATCGTCGCGGTGTGGTCCGGTCCCAAGGACTCCGCCAGCAGGTCCACGGCACGCCGGGCCTCGCGCACGGCATCCGCGGATCGCCCCAGTTGGCGGAGCACGTTCGCGCGTCCGGCCACCGGGAAGGCCCGCAGGTAATGACCGTCGGGCAGCGACGCATCGTAGGCGCGCTGCGCGCGCTCGTACAGGGCGAGTGCATCGGCCTCACGACCTGGCATGAGGCTGTAGAGAGCGGCCAGGTTCTGGATGCTCGCTGCGGTGGATTGGTGCTGCTCGCCGTAGACCGCTTCGCGGACAGCCAGCGCGCGCAGGTGCAGTGGCTCTGACCCGTCGTGGTCTCCCCCGTTGGCTCTCGCGAGTGCCCAGTTGTTGAGGACCGTCGCCACGGTCGGATGCTCTGAGCCGTAGGCCGCCTCCAAGATGCCAACGGAGCGCGCGAAGAGCGAGTCTGCGGTTGGGAGGTCGTTTCGAGCAGCCGCGAGCCCAGCCAGCTCGCTCACCGCCTCTGCCGTCTGCGGATGGCCTGCCCCCCAAACCTCAGACTTGATCCGGACCGCCTCGTCCTGCAGAGACCACGCACGCTCGTACCCCTCTGCCGTCCACCTGCTGGCGTACAGCGTCGAGAGGCCGTCGAGGGCACTGGCGAGGTCACGCCGGCGGGTCGAGTTGCGCCGAGACAGGGGGCGCAAGGCTCCTACGGCCTGTTGGTACATCGCGAGCGCCTCGTCTTCGTTTCCCATCTCCGCGAGCACCATCGCGAAGTCCGTCTCCACGGTGGGGCGGTCCTGCGCGGTCGCCTCGGTCAGTAAGGAGCGGTAGATCTGCTCCGAGGTCTCGTAGTCACCGTGGTAGGTCCGGGTCCACGCGTACCACGACCGCGCGAGGGTCCGTGCCTGGTGGCCCGGCGGGAGGCTGGCCGCAGCCGACGCCGCCAAGGAAGCGACGGAGTCGGCCGACGTGTGGTCGCCGAGTCCGAGGTGCGATGCGGCCAGGACGGACAGCAGCTCGGCCTGGAGAGCGGGCCTCTCCGTGAGATCGCGCTGCAGCCGGTCTGTCGCCGACGACAGGAACTCCGAGACCGTGAGCCCTCGGTCGCCCCCTGTCGTCGGGTCTACGCTCTCGAAGAGGTCCACCAGCACCCGGTTGAGGGCTTCGGCACGGTCACGCTCGGCAGCGACCCGTTGCCCCTGGACCGTCGCCGTCACGGCCCAGCCCACGAGAAGCGCCACGCCGAGTACCGCGACGCCGAGCACCGCGCGATGACGCCGCGCCAGCCGGCGCATCCGGTACAGCACACCCAACGGACGGGCCTCGACGACGTCACCCGCGAGGTGACGGGCGATATCCGCCGCGAAGGCCTCTGCCGAACCGTAGCGGGCCGCTGGCTCCTTCCGCAGTGCCTTGAGCACGATCTGGTCGAGGTCGCCTCGCAAGCGCTTCGCCAGCCGGTCCGGCGCGGCGGGCGCAGCCGTGGCAGACCCGCTGGCGGTCTGCGTGACGGCATCCGAGGGCACGGTCGGCTCTGTGTGCAGGATCGCTCGCTCGATGGCTGCACGGGCACGCTCGTCGAGGGCGTACGGACGCTTGCCGGTGAGCAACTCGTACAGGAGCACACCCAGCGCATACACGTCTGTCGCCGTCGTCACGGGCTCTCCCCGGATCTGCTCCGGGGCTGCATAGGCCGGCGTCCGAGGGGCCGCCCCAGTCGTCGTGAGGTCGGCTTCCGCAGCATCCAGCAGTTTCGCGATGCCGAAGTCCAGCAGGCGAACCTCCCCGTCCTCCGTGACGAAGACGTTGGACGGCTTGAGGTCCCGGTGGACGACCAGGCGCTGATGGGCGTACGCCACGGCACCGCAGACGTCGCCGAACAGCTTCAGGCGCTGCTCGACCGACATCGCGCGGCGCTCCGCGGCCACCGTAATCGGCTCCCCGTCGACCAGTTCGAGCGCGAAGTAGGGCTGGCCCTCTGCGGTGACTCCGCCATCGTACAGACGCGCGATTCCCGGGTGGTCCAGGCGAGCCAGGATCTGCCGCTCGTTGAGGAACCGCGGGACGTTTCCATGTCC
>JBCDLV010000317.1:0-4163 GCA_038744895.1 Bacteroidota bacterium
CGGTGCGGTCAATGCGCCGCAGCACTTTCGACCGTTCGAGTTCTCGCCGGCGTTGATCGATACCGGGGGCTTCAGACCCCCGCCCGAGATCACGCCACAGCGCCCGGCTGCCGAAGGGCGGGGTTGGCTCGCCATCGATGACCTGGGTCTGGCGGATCTGGCACCTGGGTCGCGTGCGCGGGCCCGCTGGCGACGGTGGAGTCAAGGACCGGATCGGGAGCATCCTCCAGGACCTCGATCAGAAGAAGCCGGCCGAGGTCGACACAGACTCGGTCCAGAAGATCAAGGCCTACATCCGCTATACCGAGGCGATCGCGGCCATCGAGGTGATGGGGCTGGGAACGGAGAACGCTCGGTTCCTGGACATGCCCTTCTACAAGACCGGCCGCGTCAAAAAGGCTCCGATCTCAGATGCGGACGTGCAGATCGTGCTCGACTTGCTCCAGGAGACGCAGGCGACCCACCTGTTCGTGGCCGGCGACCTGTCCGACCCGCACGGCACGCACCGCATGTGCTACCAAGCCATCGACCGGGCCGTCCGCCAGTATGGCGACGCGATGGTGTCCGACGCCAGCGGGGGGGACCCCGGCGGTGACGGTGCTCCGGCCAAGTCGTCTCGACGCTCGAAGAAGGCTGCTGCCGATCCTCGCCCGCTCGTGTGGCTCTACCGGGGGGCGTGGCAGGAGTGGGAGATCGACCGCGCCGACGTGTTCCTGCCCCTCTCCAAGGCGGCGCTGGATCTCAAGATCGAAGCCATCTACAAACACGAGAGCCAGAAAGACCGGGCCCTCTTTCCGGGGGCTTACGACGAGCGGGAGTTCTGGGAGCGCGCCCGCGACCGGAACACGGAGACGGCGGCAGCGCTCGACGCCCTCGGGCTACCGGAGTGCTACGCGGCGGAGGCGTTCGTGACGGTTCGCGAGATGCCGTAGGCAAGTCCTCCGTGGGGTACGGGAGATCCCCCGGACGTCGAGCCTGGCCAAGTCAGTCTGCCGTGGACAGTCCCCGCCAGCGGGCCATTCGGCCGGTGACCGTCGTCTGGCAGGACAACTACCGCGCAACGACGAATGAGGTCACCGTCTGCTCTCCGTCAGCCGTGATGCGAACGACGTAGGTACCAACTGCCAGCCTACGGACTGGGATCTCCCAGTCGAGAGGGCCAGCGGTAGCCTGCTGGCGGTCGGCGAGGACGGCGACGCGCTGGCCGATGGCGTTGAAGACCTCTGCGGTAACCGTCGCGGGCTGCCCGAGCGCAATGCGGACGCGGGCCGCGGTCCCCGCGGGATTCGGCGAGACCGGATCGACCTGCAGGAGACCGTCGACCGGCGCCTCGTCGGCAGAGACTGAGCCTGGGCGCAGCACGGCGAGGTCATCGACGTAGAGCTCGCCGAAGCGGGCGCCAGCGCCGTCGTAGCCGAGCTGGAGCGACTCCATCCGGAGTTGCGAGGGGCTGTCCCAGGTGCCGTTTCCGATCCACGAGCCGAAGCCGTCGGCGTCGAGGTCCCACGTTACCGTCCGCCAGCCGTACCAGTCGACGGCCGTCCACGGGCTCACCTCGATGCCGCTCGTGCCGTCGTCGACGGCGAACCTGAAAAGGACGCCGGTGCCGTCACCGAAGACGCGGAGCCGGAGCGTCTCGGCACTTGTGAACGAGTGGCTCGGCGAGCAGCCCCCGAAGCACTCCCGGATGAGCCACGATGAGGCGCCGTCGCTCCACCCGAAGTCGATCCGCATGGAGGTGTCGCCGCCGAGCGGGTAGCTGCGGTCGCTGGCGGCGACGCTCGTGGAGTCGGTCTCGATGCCGGCCGTGGAGCCGCTCTGCTGGGGCACCCACCAGTCATCGGAGACGGACGATCCCTCAAAGTCTTCGAGCACGCGGACGCTCGGCTCGGAAGAGCCTGTTGTGAACGAGAAGGCGTACGGACTGGTCGAGGCGTTTCCGAACCGGTCCTCGACACCAGACTCGATCGCGAACCGATAGCGGGTATCCGCCGCCAGCGGGGCATTTGGCGCGAAGCTGACCGTGCTCCTCGCGTCCGGTGTCTCGCCGACGACACCTGCCAACTCGTGAACGAACGCGCCTGCGACGGTCGCTCCGCCGTTGATTTCCAGGACGACGCGACCGTCGAGCGTCGCCGGGTCGATCTCCTCGTTGAAGGTGACCGTCACGACGGGCTGAAGCTCGGAACCTTGGCTGTTGGGGCTCGGGTCGCTGGCGGAGAGCCTCGGCGCCGACGTGTCGGGGAAGCTGGAGACGAACGTGAGCACGAAGTCGCTGCCTGCGGTGCCGTCGCTATCGCCGTCGAGGGCGTTGCCGTTGGCCGTCGTCGCGCTGGCGGCGAGCGTCAGCGTGTAGTCGGTGCGGGCCGCCAGCGGGGCGTCGGGTGTGAACACGAGTTCATAGCCGTTCCGCTCGAAGGCGATTGTGCCTGCGACCGGGTCGCCGCCAGCGGTCGGGACGAGCGAGAAGGCAGGCTCCGCCGTTGCGGCATCCAGCGGCCGGCTGAACTCCAGGCGGATGGGGTCCGTGACCGGGTGGCCGTCCTCGCCCGCCTCGGGGTCGGCGTCGACAACGACGGGCGGGACCGTTGAGACGAGCGCGAGGTCGGCGAAGGTGAACGTGGTGTCCTGAACGGTCACCTGGACGGAGGCGGATTCGTATCCCTCGGCTTCAGCGGTGACGGTGAGGGTGCCTGCCGGGACGTCTTCGAGGTAGTAAAACCCGTTCGCGAGCTCGTCAGGGTCGTTGGAGTAGCGGCTGAACAGAGACTCGTAGGTGTCGGTCGTGTACGTCTGTCCGCTGGCGGTCACCGTGGCTCCGTTGATCGGGCGCCCGCTCTCGACATCGGTGACAATGCCCGTAGCGATCCGGTGCGTTGTGCGTGGGATCTCGTGCCAGTCAAGGATGGCCCAATAGAACCCCTGCGCCTCAAGCCGCTTCCAGTCGGCGTTCATGTTGAGGGTGTTCTGGCGCGGGTTCGTGTGGTACCCGGACTCCGTGAGCACGGAGGCCATCGTCGTCTCTCGGTTGACGAAGAGGCATGGTCTCTGGAACGAGACGTCGCAGGCTGACACGATCCCGAAGGGACGATCAGCGATACTCCCGTCCGTCCGGTTCCTGTTCAGAAGGGGAAGCCGCATGGCGACGGAGTGCGAAGTCATCATCTCGCCACCCATGCGTGCCCCTCCTTGCGGTGACTTCTCGACGATCGCCCCCGTCGAGGCATCGCGCCATCCCCCGTAGAGCGCGAACACCCTGTTGATCTCGGGCGGTCCGGCGTCGGAGTGGATCGAGTGGAAGAAGTCTGCGCCGAGGCCGTTGGCCTGGTCGGCCCGCTGGCGGAGCGACACCTGTTGCTGGTCGTTCGTCCGGACGATGTAGACCGTATCAATGTCGGTCCGGCCGAGGAGCATCTCACGGAGCGCGAGGCCGACCCGAAGGACCTTCTCCGCCTCCGAGTAGCCGTAGATGCCCTGGTTCTCGGTCTGGCTGTGCCCGGGGTCGAGGTAGAGGCTCCACTCGGAGAGCCCGGTGACCTGCGCGCTGGCGGGCGCCGCTAGCAGAAGGAAGGCGAAGAGCCCGGTCCGTGTCAGGCGAGTCATCGGGCTACCGGCTGAGAGGGAGGAGGAAGAGGGCGTCGCCGTCGTCGAAGGCGATCTGCCGGCCATCGGGCGACCAGGAAGGGTTCATTTCCAGGCGGTCGGGCGTGGCCGTGAGCGTGACACGGGCGGTGCCATCGGCGCGGATGGCGACGATCTCAGAGGACGTGACCTGGTGGCCGTCGTCTTCGGAGACCATGACCGCGATCCACTCGCCGCCAGGCGACCACGAGGGACGGCCACCGGGGCCCAGGTCGCGGAGGCCGCTTCCATCTCGGTCCACGACGAACAGGTTGCCGCCATAGACCTCGAAGGCGATGCGCTGCCCGTCTGGCGACGGCGTCACGTTGAGGACCTGGACATCGCCGAGGGGCGCGAGCCACTCGACTGTCCCGCTGGCGGGTGCTGCCAGCGCGAGGCGCCCGTCGGGCGGGCTCAGCGCCACGGTGGAGGCGGGCACCACGCGAGCGTCGTCGCGGACGGCGAGCACTTCGAGCGTTTCGTCCCGCAGCGAGACCACGTGCGCATCCCCGGCCCAGCGCGGCAGCCCCGGTGCGGAGGTA
>JBCDLV010000318.1:0-4116 GCA_038744895.1 Bacteroidota bacterium
AGCCCACAGATGACGAAGCTTGGATGCAGAACATCTATCGGTCCATATCGATAGACCAACAAGAGTGTCGGGCGAGCCGCACTCCGTTTCCTATCGCGCCACGGTGAGTCCCGCGCTCACTCGCGACCCGCTGGCGGTCGTGGCGAGCACCGTGTAGCGACCCACGGGCAAGCCGGCCGTCGAGACGTCGTAGCGGGCATCGTCCGACGCTGGACCGTCGTGGACCACCGCGACCTCGCGGCCCAGCGCGTCCACCACCGTCACCCGCACGCGCTCCGGCGACGCCAGCCGCAGCGCCACCCTCGCCCCGCTGGCGGTCGGGTTCGGGAACACCGACACGCCCAGGCCACCGGGCGCTGGGGCCGCGGGCGACGACGAGACCGCGATCACGGGCTCCGTCGTCCGAAGCACCGCTCCGTAGTCGTAGTACCCCGGTGGCCGCTGTGCGCCGAGCCACAACCGGCCCTCCGGACCGACGGCCAGTTCCTCGTAGTTCAACTCGTGGCCTACCAGCGAAACCGCGTCGATCCGCTCGCTCCGACCCCACGTCCGGCCCTGGTCGGCCGAGCGCCACACCCACGCCGTCCGAGGATCGCCCTCGTCGAGTGCCCACAACACCCCGTCGGGCGCCACCTTGAGTTGGAGCGGCTTCGTACTCCGGACGCTCGGGATCCGGCCGGCGTACGTCCACGTCGCCCCGTCAGCGCTCTCCCAGATCGTCCCCCACGGGTCGCCGCCGTCCGGGGCCGGACCGTAGATGGCTGCGTAGAGCCGGCCTGTCACAGGCGAGCGGACGACCGAGTCGTGGTCGCTGTCCCACACGAAGTCGGCGGCCAGGTTCGACGGGCTCCACGTGAGCCCGCCGTCGTCGGAGTAGGCCGCTCCGCCCCGGCCCACCGCGACGAGACGGCCCGAAGGTCGCTCGGCCGAAGCCGGGAGGTGCTCGAACGCTTTCGGGACGTAGGGAAAGCCCATCGTGCCGTTGAGATCGACGAGGTCCCACGAGAGGCCCCCGTCCGTCGAACGGGCGATGCCGCAGCAGTCGGTCTCGTTGGCGACGAGCGTGCCGTCGGGTGTCTCGAAGACCACGTCCACGTCGTCGACGCCGGTCCAGGTCCAGGCCCGGCCGCCGTCGTCGGAACGGTGGAGCGTTTTCTCGACGATGAACATGACCCCTGTCGAGGCGATGAGGACGTCCCTGCTCGGAAGCCGGACATCCTCGATGATGACAGTCCAGTCAGGGTCACCGGGGCGGATGACAGCGAGGATCTCGAGGCCGATGGTGTAGACGGCCGAGTCGGGGGCGACGAAGAGGCCTTCGGAATCGGCGAGGCGCCGGCCGACCGAGTCGCCGACGACCTCCCAGACGAGGGGGACCGGCGGAGGCTGGGCGCCAGCGGGCCGCACCGAGAGGACAACCAGCGTGGCGACGGCGACGTAGATCAGTGAACGCACCATGGCTCAAAGAAACGATGGAGTAGCGCGCCGTGCTGGTACGCGACAGCGCGGCGCCAACCTCACGATGCGAGAGGGCTACGCTCCCTCCCTGGCATCCCCTGCCCTTACGCCTCGCCAGCGGGCGACTCCTCCTCCGCTGGCGGCGGACCGGGCGTCGGAGTCGTGTCTGACGCCAGCCCGTCGCCTTCCGAGGCCGTTCCGGTGGCCGCGCTGACAGCCTCGCCCTCCGCGTCGACGCCGGCTTCGTGCGGCGGCCTCTTGTACGGACGCTCGCCCAGCACCTCCTTGAGGTCGTTCTCGTTGAGCACCTCCTTTTCCAGGAGCGCCTGCGCAAGGGCTTCGAGCTTGTCGCCGCGTTCTTCGAGGAGCACCCGCGTCTGAACGCGCACGTCGTCGATGATCCGCTTGACCTCGGCGTCGATCCTCTTGGCAAGGTCGTCCGAGAACGGCTTGTCAAACATCGGCTGGTCGCGCTGCCCCGACAAGTTGAACGACACGTAGCCGATCTCCTCGCTCATCCCATAGTCGACCACCATGGCGTAGGCCATCTTCGTGATCTTCTCCAGGTCGTTCTGGGCGCCCGTCGTGATCTGGCCGAAGATGATCTCCTCGGCGACTCGGCCGCCCATCGTCATGACCATTCGGTCGACGAGGGCCTCCTTGGTGTAGAGGTAGCGCTCCTCTGGAAGCGACTGGGCGTAGCCTAGCGCGGCCATCCCTCGTGGCACGATGGACACCTTGACGACGGGGTCGGTGTACTCCCGGAACCAGCCGGCGACGGCGTGTCCAGCTTCGTGGTAGGCGACGACCTTCTTCTCGTCGGCGCTGATGAGCTTGTTTTTCTTCTCCAGCCCGCCGATCACGCGGTCGATGGCGCGCTCGAAGTCGATCATCTCGACGGCGTCCTTGCCGTCGCGCGCCGCCAGCAGAGCCGCCTCGTTGCAAACGTTGGCGATCTCGGCACCGGCGAAGCCCGGAGTCTGGCCCGCCAGGAGTTCCGTGTCGATCTCGGGCGCCAGCGTCAGGTTCTCCGTGTGGACCTTGAAGATGGCCGCGCGCTCGCGGCGGTCCGGGCGGTCGATGAGGATCTGGCGGTCGAACCGTCCAGGCCGGAGGAGGGCCGAGTCGAGCGTATCGGGGCGGTTCGTCGCCGCCATCAGGATCACGCCCTTGTCGGTGTTGAACCCGTCCATCTCAACGAGCAGCTGGTTGAGCGTGTTCTCCCGCTCGTCGTTGCCACCCATGATGGCGCCGCGACCACGGCTGCGGCCGACCGCGTCGATCTCATCGATGAAGATGATGCACGGCGCCTTCTCCTTGGCCTGCTTGAAGAGGTCGCGGACGCGGGCGGCACCCACGCCAACGAACATCTCCACGAAGTCCGAGCCCGACAGGCTGAAGAACGGAACCTGTGCCTCGCCAGCGACGGCCTTCGCCAGCAGGGTCTTGCCCGTGCCCGGTGGCCCCACGAGCAGGACGCCCTTAGGGAGCTTGCCGCCGAGCTTGGTGAACCGCTGCGGGTCCTTGAGGAACTGGACGACCTCCTCGACTTCCTCCTTGGCCTCGTCGAGGCCGGCGACGTCCTCGAATGTGATGGGCGCGCCCTCGGTCTGGTCGAACAGCGTCGCTTTGTTCTTGCCGATGTTGAGCACCTGCTGGCCAGGGCCTCCCATCCGGCGCAGGATGAAGATCCAGAACACCGCCAGCAGGCCAAACAGGAGGATCCAGGAGAACAGGCCACTCCACACCGACGAGGTGTAGTCCGCCTCGAACTCGATGGGCGTTTGGTCTGCCTCGACACGCGCGGTGTTGATAGCCGTGACGAAGTCGGTGAGGTCGTGATCGTCCGGCTTGGTGGTACGGAACCGACGATTGGCATCGGCCTCCGGTGGGCGTCCGAACGAGGGCTCCGGTGCGCCGACTTCGACACGCCCGGCTTCCACAGCCTCCTCGGTGTACACCCCGCGGATCTCGACGCGGTCTTGAACCTCGAAGCTCTCGACGTCGCCCGTCTCGAGTTGCTCGAGGAACGCGGAATACTCGACCTCGGAGCCCGACCCGGAGCCCGACAGGAACGTCTGGACAGCGAGCAGGAGGAGGGCGATAAGGACGAACAGGTAAAACGTCCCGAGCGACAGGCGCGGGCGCTTACCGCCAGCGGGCGGCCGTCCGCCGCCATCGCGTGGGTTGTCAGGCGTTCGATTCTGGGGAGCCATACATCAGGGCGCACCGGGGAGCGGCACGCGAAGCGACGGGCGTGCGTGTGGGCCCGATCATACCAAGTACGAGGGGCCGTACCCGACCTCCCGGGGCAGGTTCCTCGTTTGCATGCGCGCTACGGCTGCAGGTCGCCATCCACGAGCTGGTACGACGAGATCTGAACCACCACGCCAGCTGCCTGGGCCCAGGCAGGCAACTGATTCTGAACCGCCTGCGCGGCCTCGGGCGTCTGGAACTGACCGATTGCGACGATGAACGCGCCTGTTTCTCGGTCCTGGAGAACCGCCGTACGGAAGTCGGCACCTCGCAGTACGCGAGTCATCGGGACGCCTTCCTGTGCAATGGAAAGTGTCCGGGAACTCCAGGTATAGCCGCCAGCGGACGGATCGAGCGGCTCGTCGCCTTTCAGGCCGCCACTTCCCGCGGGTGCTGTCACGG
>JBCDLV010000319.1:0-4086 GCA_038744895.1 Bacteroidota bacterium
CTCACCGCGCCGCGCCGACCCCGGCGACGGCGCCAGCCCCCGAGGCGCCGGTCCTCACCGGCGCCGACATCTTCGTCAAGAGCCTCGAAGCCGAGGGCGTCGAGGTCGTGTTCGGCCACCCCGGCGGCGCCATCATCAAGATCTACGACGCGCTCGCGCAGCTTCGTCCGTCGTTCCAGCACATCCTGGTCCGCCACGAGCAGGCCGGGACGCACGCCGCGGAGGGCTACGCCAAGGCCACCGGGAACGTCGGGACGGTCCTCGTGACGAGCGGCCCCGGCGCCACGAACACCGTGACCGGCATCGCCGACGCCATGATGGACTCGGTGGCCATGGTCGTGTTCACGGGCCAGGTGGCCGTGCCGCTCATCGGCGGCGACGCCTTCCAGGAGTGCGACACGATGGGCGTCACGCGCTCGATCACGAAGCACAGCTTCCAGGTGCGGAGCGCTGCTGACCTCGCGCCGACCATCAAGGCCGCCTACTACATCGCGCGATCGGGACGGCCAGGCCCCGTCGTGGTAGACCTGCCGAAGGACATCCTCGTCGAGGAAGCCCCGTTCGAGTACCCCTGCTCCGTCGAGATGCGCGGCTACACGCCGGTCCACCCACCGCGCGCAGAGAAAGTCGAGCGGGCCGCGCAGATGATCCAGCGATCCGAGCGACCGCTTCTCTACGTCGGCGGCGGGACGATCTCGTCGAACGCGACGGAGGCGCTGACCGAGCTCGCCCGCCTCACGCGGATCCCCGTCACGACGACGCTCCACGGGCTGGGCAGCTTCCCCGAGACCGACCCGCTGGCGCTCGGGATGCTCGGGATGCATGGGACGTACTGGGCCAACATGGCCGTCCAGAACTGCGACCTGCTGATCGCCGTCGGCGCGCGCTTCGACGACCGCGTGACGGGCAAGCTGGAGGCCTGGGCGCCTCATGCGGAGGTCATCCACGTCGAGATCGACCCGTCGTGCGTCTCGAAGAATGTCTTTGCCGACTGCGCCATCCTCGGCGACGTAGGCGACGTGCTCGACGCACTTCGCCCGCTCCTGTCTACCAAAGACACCGACGCCTGGCTGGAGCAGATCGCCAGCTGGCGCGCTCAGGTCCGGGACGGCGAGGCGCCCGCCGATGAAACGGGAGCCAGCGTACTTCGTCCGGAGGTCGCCATCCGCAAGCTGGGGCAGCGGGCCGCCGGCAACGGCGTGCTGACGACGGATGTCGGCCAGCATCAGATGTGGGCCGCCCAGCACTTTGGGTTCGGCCGGACGCGGAGCCACATTACGTCCGGTGGCCTCGGCACGATGGGCTTCGGGTTCCCGGCAGCCATCGGGGCGGCGCTCGGGCTTCGCGGCACCGACGCCGTCGTGGTCTCGATCAGCGGCGACGGCGGCTTCCTGATGAACATGCAGGAGCTGGGCGTGGCCAAGGCGCACGGGCTACCCATCAAGGTGGCGGTGATCAACAACAGCCGCCTCGGGATGGTGCGCCAGTGGCAGGAGCTGTTCTTCGGCGAGCGGTACTCCGAGACCGACACGAGCGCCACCAACCCGGACTTCGTCGCACTTGCGGAGGCATTTGGCGTGCCTGGCCTTCGCGCATCGACCCCCGACGAGGCCGATGCCATCATCGAGCAGGCGTGGCAGATCACCGACGGGCCCGTCCTCATGGAGTTCGTGGTGCCGAACGAGGAGATGGTCTTCCCGATGGTCCCCGCTGGCGCCGCCACCGACAACATGATCCTCAAGCGCTTCGGTGGGGAGTCATGCTGAGACGTTCTGCCTCGGACCTGCTGCGTGTTTCGTGTCGCGAGTTCTCGCCCTCGCGGCACCCTCACACAAGACGAGACACGCAACACTGCGACTGCCGGCGGCACACGCCGAGCACCTAGCCATGAGCCAAACCACCACCATCACGCCTCGGGCGCTCACGCCCCAGCAGATCCTGCGCAAGCGGGCCGACGGCGAGACCGTCCTCGCCGATGTCCCAGAGCCTGCCCAGACGCACGTGCTCTCGATCCTGATCGAGAACCACGCCGGCGCGCTCAACCGCGTCGTCAACCTGTTCTCGGCGCGCAACCTCAACCTGGACAGCGTCTCCGTCGGGCCCACCGCAGACGACACGGTCTCTCGGCTGACGGTCGTGACGACAGGCACGCGGCGCCAGGTGCGGCAGGCCGTCCGGCTCGTGCGCCAGCTGCTCGACGTGCTCGCTCTCGACGAGTTCACGCCGGGCGACCCCGTCGTCGAGCGGGAGCTGTGCCTGGCCAAGTTCGGGGCGTCGGCCGCGGAGCGTCCCGCCGTCCTGGAGCTAGCGCGCAGCCTCGGCGCCACCGTCGCCCACGCCGACCGCGAGGCCGTGACCGTCGAACTGACTGGCACGTCAGCGGAGGTCGATGCCTTCATCGACGTCGCCAGCGAGCACGGTCTCCTCGAAGTCGCCCGCTCGGGCCGTCTCTCCTTCCACCGCCAGCGTCACCTCACCTTGTGAGGGAAACAGGGAATGGGACTTGGGGACATAGGTCCGAGACCTCGCCTCATCCCATCTCCCAGTTCCCCACCTTTCCCATGACCGTCCACTACGAGGCCGACCCGGCCGTCATCCGAAGCAAGACCGTCGCCGTGATCGGCTACGGCAGCCAGGGCCACGCGCACGCACTCAACCTCCGCGACAGCGGCGTCGACGTTCTCGTCGGGCTCCGCGAGGGCTCGTCGTCGGCCGCTGAGGCGCGCGCAGCAGGCCTGGAAGTCGTCTCGCCAGCGGAGGCCGCCAGCTGCGCCGACGTGGTCATGCTCCTCGTGCCGGACCAGCACCACAAGGCCGTCTACGAGGGCTCGATCCGCGAGCACCTGACGCCGGGCAAGGCCCTGGCCGTCGGCCACGGGTTCTCGGTCCACTACGGACAGGTCGAGCCACCCGCTGGCGTCGACGTGTTTCTCGTCGCGCCGAAGTCGCCGGGCCACCTGGTGCGCCGGACGTACGAGGCGGGGCGGGGCGTTCCGTGCCTGGTGGCCGTCCACCAGGACGCGACCGGCGGTGCGCAGGCGCTCGCGCTCAGCTACGCCGACGCCATCGGCGGGACGCACGCGGGCGTCATCGAGACCACGTTCAAGGACGAGACCGAGACCGACCTGTTCGGCGAGCAGGCCGTGCTGTGCGGCGGCTCGGAAGCCCTCATCAAGGCCGGCTTCGAGACGCTGGTCGAGGCCGGCTACCCCGAAGAGCTCGCCTACTTCGAGTGCCTCCACGAGCTCAAGCTGATCGTAGACCTCTACTACGAGGGCGGCCTCGCTCGCATGAACCACAGTGTCTCCGACACAGCCGAGTACGGAGGCCACGCCATCGGCGACCGGATCATCACGCCAGCGGTCAAGGCGGAGATGAAGAAGGTCCTGGAGGAGGTCCAGTCGGGTCAGTTCGCCCGCGCGTTCATCGCCGACCAGGAGGCGGGCGGGCGCCAGCTGGCGGCGATGCGCGAGGCGTCCGAGGCGCACCCGATCGAAACCGTCGGCACCACGCTGCGCGGGATGATGGACTGGCTCCGCCCGAAGGCCGCCGCTGGCGACGGCGCCACCGCCGAGGCCACCCCCGCCCAGCCGACCACCTGACCTCTCCACGTGTCATCCTGAGCGAAGCCAAGGATCTCAACGCCAGCGGTCGCGCCTTTCCTGACGGGCCGCTATAGCCGAATCTGCCGCGTCGAGATCCTTCGACTCCGGGCTCCGCCCTCCGCTCAGGATGACACGGAGAGACGCCGCACTATCCTGACCCCACTCCGCTGGTGGATAACCGCCGCCAGTCGAACGCGTCTAGGACCAGCCGGATCTGCATCGGACGGCGAACCTCGAGCCGCAAGGCCGGCGCAGCCAACCCTGAACCGCGAACCCCTCTGACCCCGTGACGATCACCGAAGCCATCCTCGCCCGGCACGCCGGCCGCGACCGCGTCTCCCCCGGCGAGACCCTCTGGATCGACGTCGACACGCTCATGACGCACGACGTCTGCGGGCCGCCGACGATCGAAATCTTCAAGCGCGAGTTCGGCGAACACGCCAAGGTGTGGGACCCCGAGGGCCTGGCCATCATCCCCGAC
>JBCDLV010000320.1:0-4077 GCA_038744895.1 Bacteroidota bacterium
CGTCCACAAAACGCCGACGCCCAGTCCTACCAACCGACTGTCCGTCTCGGCAGCCAGCACGACGCCAGCGGGCTCGCCCCACACCTTCTCGTGGAAGAGGTCGAGTGACACCGCGTCGTGCGGTGCGCTCCTTTGCCAGAGCGCATGCGCGGCGTCGGTTTCGTCGCGGCGGAGCGGGCGGAGGGTCATGGGAAAGATCCCGCTGGCAGGTGGACCGCTGGCGGTTTAGACGAACGGCCTACGCAACGGCGGGCTCGTCCTTCTTCTTGCCGAACTCGGGGTCGATGTGGATGCGGGCGGCCACCAGGAAGCTGGGGATGGTCGCGATGAGCACCCAGAAGAAGAAGCGCTCGTACCCGACGATGTCCTGGAGCCATCCCGAGAACATGCCGGGGATCATCATGCCGAGCGCCCAGAGGCCGGTGGCGATGGCGTAGTGGGCGGTCTTGTTCGGGCCGTCGGCGACGTAGATCGCGTAGAGCAGGAGCGCCGAGAAGCCGAAGCCGTACCCGAACTGCTCCACGACGACGGCGAGGTTGATGAGCACGAAGCTCTGCGGCTCGAACATCGCCAGCAGGAGGTACACCACGTTCGGCACGTTGATGGCGATCACCATCGGCCAGAGCCACCGCTTGAGGCCGTCGCGCGCCGCCACGACACCGCCGAGGATGCCGCCGATCGTGAGCGCTGCCACGCCGACCGTCCCGTAGACGAACCCGACCTCGCCGGTCGTCAGCCCGAGGCCGCCGGCTTCGACCGAGTCGAGCAAGAACGGACTCGCCAGCTTGACCAGCTGCGCCTCGGCGAAGCGGTAGAACACGATGAACGCCACCGCGATGCCGATCTCCGGCTTCTGGAAGAACGTGACGATGGTCTGCGCAAACGGCGTGTTCGAGAACGGCAGCAGGCCGAAGAGACGGCCCCACGGTCCCTGCTGGCGCGGGAACGCCAGCCCCCACAGCATCATCGGCACGAGCAGGATCAGGAGCGTCGGGGCGAACGCCAGCAGGAACACGAGGTAGCCCACGATGCCGCCGGCGCCTCCGCCCTCGCCCTGGGGAACGTCGCTGTCGGGCCGAGGCAGCGCGAAGGCGTGCCAGGCCATCAGCGCGAGGAACACGCCGGCCAGGACCACGAACGAGATGGACCACGCCAGCGGGATGTTGCCGGAGGTGGCGCGGAAGACGGCCTCCGTCGGCTCGGTCAGCTTGGGGTCGAGCTGGACGACGGCCGTGAACGGCGTGTCCCAGTTGGCCTCGGTGAACGTGAACCGCTCGCCCTCGACCAGCTTGATGCTGGCGTCGCCGTCGTCGAAGCCGAAGTTGACCGGGATCTCCTCGCCTGCTGGCGGCGCCTCCGAGAGGCGGAACGAGACGAGCCCGACGTTGCCGGCGGTCGCCGTGACCTCGGCCGGCGGCTCGCCGAAGGCGCGCTCGATCCAGGCCCCCAGCGGGGCCGAGATGGTGCGGGTCCACCAGCCGGGCTCGTCGCCAGCGGTCTGGGCTGCCCCGGCGTCGGCGGACTCCTCCTCGGGGTAGAAGCCTGCGGCGCGGTTCTGCGCGCGGATCTCGGCTACGAGGGCGTCGATCTCTTCGGGCGAGCGGACCGCCAGCGGCACCTCGGCCGCTCGATTCTCGACGATCAGCCGAAGCGCCTCCGGGTCGCTCGATGACTCGATCACAGGGACCGCGCTCTCCTCCGCTGGCGCAACGGGCGCCTCCGCCAGCGGGGCCGCGGCGGTGTCTGGGTCCTCGACTTGGCGGGCGCCGTCGCCTGGGGGCGGTGCGCCATCGTCCAGGGCCTCGTAGGCGTCGATGAGGTCCTCTCGACCGAGCTGTCGGAGCATGCGCCGACGCTCGTCGGGGGAGAGATCGCGGAGGTCGATGGTGATTGGGTCGGCAGGAGGAGGCCCACCGGCTTGCGGCGTCGCAGGCTGTGGCGTCGCAGGTTGTGCCGTCGCGGTGTCCTGCAAGGCCACCAGGCGGACGGGCGCGTCCGGCGTGGGCGCTGCGGACGTGCCGGCGTCGGGCGTCGGCAAGGCCTCCTCGGTCGTGACGACGGCCTGCACGGGGACGCCTACGGCGCCGAGCCCGGTGGCCGCCTCCAGGCCGCCGGCGAGCATCGGAACGAGGCCCTGGGCCGCGATCACGGCCGCTCGGTAAAACGTGCTCCGGATGCCGACGAACCACGCCTGATCGTTCTCGTCGAGCGCCAGCATGTAGAACCCGTCGGCCGCGATGTCGTGCGTGGCCGATGAGAACGCCAGGATCCAGAAGAACGCCAGCGTGCCCTGCACCCAGGCGTCGGTCGGGATGGTCAGCGCGACGCCCGCTAGCCCGCCGCCGATCAGCACCTGCGTGACGACGATCCACCACCGCTTCGTCTTGAGCACGTCCACGAGCGGGCTCCAGAAGGGTTTGATCACCCACGGCAGGTACAGCCAGCTCGTGTAGAGCGCGATGTCGGTGTTCGACATGCCGAGCCGCTTGTACAGGATCACCGCCAGTGCCATCACGATGATGTAGGGCAGCCCCTCGGCGAAGTACAGCGAGGGCACCCACCGCCACGCGCGCTTCCGGTCCGAGCCGCCAGCGGGCCCGCTGGCGCCGTTCACCGTCGGGTCGGTCCCGAGCTGGGTGGCTGCCGCTGGCGTGGCGCCAGCGGAGGGCGATGGGGTCTCGGGAAGCGCGTCGTCGGCCATGCGGCGGCAAAGAGGGAGGCGGCTATGGTACGCCAACCGCTCGCAGATGGCGTGGCGTCACCGGTTCGCATCGGGCAGGCCCGCGTGTCGCCAGCGGGTCGTTTCCGACCGTGGCAACGGTAGCGCGACGCCTGGCCGAGGCGTGAGGTGCCAACGGGGTAGGAGGGAGCCTCGTGTCCGGGAGGGTGCCGGGTTGTCTCAGCCAGACGGTGAACTGCGGCCACGGCTACCCGGTGGCCGTTCACACCTCCGGAACCTGGAACAGCATTCTTGCCCTGTACCGGTCGCCAGCGGGCCCGCTGGCGAATGGTCGGGTCGGGTTGGTCTGGGCTGCGAGCGTACGCGCGGTGCCCGCCGGGTGCGATCGCCAGCCGACCCTTTGCGGGCCTATGGCTCGGCCGTGCCCCGTGCGTGTGCCTCGCTCAGGACCGCGCGACGGCGCGCAGCGAGTCCATGGTGGAGACCGCCGGGTGTGCGTCTCCGTAGCGATCGGAGAAGATGGCCCGCGCGCGACGGAGAGCCGCGAGAGCCTCGTCGCGTTGGCCTCCCTCGATGAGGGCCCGCGCTTTGGTCGCGAGCGTCCACCCCACGCCGTCCGCGTCGGCTCGGCCAGCGGCCGCGAACGTCTCCACAGCCCGGTCGGCCGCCCGCACGGCGGCGTCCCATTCCCCTCGCGCTTGGAAGAGGCCTGCCTGGGCTGAGGCGAGTCGTGCAGACAGTGAGGTGCTGGGGGGGAGCGATGCCTCGACGAGGCGCTGCGCCTCACCGAGCACCTCGGCGGCCTGGGTCGTCCGGTCTGCTGCTGTGAGAACGGTGCCGTAGCTGATGAGGGCGCCGACGAGCTGGTACGGCTCCGACTCGCTTTCAGCGATGCTCCGGTAGAGGTCGACGGACTCTTGGATGTACGGCAAGCCTTCTTCCGGCCGACCCACCTCATGCAACTGAAGCCCATATCCCATCAGGGCATTCACGCTCATGGGACTGCCCGGCGGATACGCGGACTGCCAGTGTGCGAGGGCGTCCCTCCGCATCTGGAGCGCCTCCTCGTGTCGCCCCATATCGCTCAGGAGCACAGCCATGTTGCCCTGCACGATGGCGTTGTCGTCGGGGTCGTAGTCCGGAAGCCGGGCGCTAAGGGCCGCCGACTCTTGCAGGAGCGTAAGCGCTTCCTCGTAGTCGCCGTTCTGCTGGCGGGCGACGTGGAGGTTGGCCGTCAGGTCCGAGACGCGCTTGAGCTCATCGTCTCCGTGGGTTCTCGCGGCGCGCAGAGCCTCACGCAGCGGAGCATCAGCCCGGTCGAACTCCCCCCGCGTGAAGTAGACGAACGCGAGGCCGTTGAGGGCGTCGATGGTGTTCGCGTGATCTGGGCCGACGGA
>JBCDLV010000321.1:0-4071 GCA_038744895.1 Bacteroidota bacterium
CCTGGTCGACGCCTCCGAGGCGGCCAGGGTCGGCCTCGTGACGCGGTCGGTGGCTCCGGAGGTGCTGGACGAAGAAACAAACACGCTTTGCCGCCAGCTGGCGACCGAGACCAGCGCGAGCGCGGTCGCCCTCACCAAGCGCCTCCTGGCGGACGTCCCCTCGATGGGCATCGCCGAGGGCCTGAGCTACGCCGCTCGCCTCAACGCCCTCGCCCGGTCCACGAACGACTGCCGCGCTGGCGTCGCCGCCTTCCTAGGCAAGACCGACCCTCCGTGGCGCGCCAGCGGTGCGTCGTGACGCGCGTCTACGACGCCTGCTGCGATGCTCAAGCGTGAACGTGAGACCGCCAGCAGGCACGCCTTGACCGTCCTGCGCTCGCCCGCTGGCGCTACGTCCGAGGTGCCTCGACGGGAAACTCGGCCCGCGACTCGCTCGCGGCCTCGGTAGCAGGCTTCCGGACGACCTCGTGCACGATGTGCTTCAGGTCGGGCAGGATGAGCCGGTCCAGCGCCAGCCGGACCGCGGCCTCGGAGCCAGGGCAGCAGAACAGGAGTGTCTCCGGCTCGCCGTCCTCCGGTCCGAACAGACCGGCGACGGCGCGCGACAGCATCGAGGCGGCCCCGATTTCCTGGAACGAGAGGACCCGGAACAGCTCGCCGAAGCCGGGGAGCGTTTTCTGGATCAGGCGCTCGGCGACCTCCGGCGTGCGATCTCTCCGCCCGATGCCCGTGCCCCCCGTCGCGATCACCACGTCGACGCGCCCCGCCAGGTGGAGCAGCACCGCTCGGATCGACTCCGGGTCGTCCGGGACGATCCGGTAGAAGTCCATCGTGTGGCCGGCCTCGCGGACGCCGTCCTTGATGCGCTGCCCGCTGGCGTCCGTCTCTTCGGTGCGGGTGTCCGACACGGTCACGACGGCGCACGAGACGGAGGTGCCGGAGGCGGCGATGCGGTGCTCGGAAACAGACATGAAGAGGGTCAGGGGTCGCCTGATCTCTCACCCGGCGGGCGTCGTATCCGTTCCCTCGGGCTCACCGAACCAGCGCGGCGGGTCGTGGCCGTGCCCGCCCCACGGATTGCATCGCAGGATGCGCCAGATGGCCAGGACGGTGCCCCGAAGCGCTCCGTAGCGCCGCAGTGACTCGACGGCATACTCCGAACAAGTGGGCGTGTAGCGACAACTCGACGGAAACCACGGCGAGATCGCTCCCTGGTAGAACCGCACGATGCCCACCAGCATGAGCCGCGGGATGCGCCAGATCAGACCGGGAATCTCAGAACGCGTCACGACATGGACGAGGGACGGCCAGTGTACCCAGCCGTCCCTCCGCAGGGTCCTCCGAACACGGGGTCAGGCGTAGATGCCACGCATCTTGAGCGCACCGGCCACCTTCTCGATGGCGATCACGTATGCCCCGATGCGCATGGACGTGCCGTAGCGCTCCGAGGCGTCGTAGACGCGGTCGAAGGCCGCGCGCATCATGCGGTCGAGGCGCCGGTTGACGCGGTCGATGGTCCAGAAGTAGCCCTGGCGGTCCTGCACCCACTCGAAGTAGCTGACCGTCACGCCGCCGGCGTTCGCCAGGATGTCCGGAATCACCAGCACGCCTTTGTCCTTGAGGATGGCGTCCGCCTTGGGCGAGGTGGGCCCGTTGGCACCCTCTGAAACGATCTTGGCCTGGATGTCGCTCGCGTTCTCGGACGTGATCTGGTCCTCCTTGGCGCAGGGCGCCAGCACGTCCACGTCGAGCGTGAGCAGGTCCTCGTTCGAGATGGGCTCGGCGCCGTCGAAGCCCTCCAGCTGGCGGCCGTTGGCTTCCGAATAGGCCAGCGCGGCCTCGATGTCGATGCCGTCGGCGTTGTAGTAGCCGCCGGTGACGTCGGAGATCGCGACGATGCGGCAGCCCTGCTCCCGCAGCAGCGACGCCGCCACCGAGCCGACGTTGCCGAAGCCCTGCACGGCCACGGTGGACTGCGACGGCCGCATCCCGAGGCGCTCCATGGCGCCCAGCGTGGTGGTCATGACGCCGCGCCCGGTGGCCTCGCGCCGTCCCTCGGAGCCGCCGATCAGGAGCGGCTTGCCGGTGACGACGGCGGGCTCGGTGCGGCGTGCGTGCATCGAGTACGTGTCGAGCAGCCAGGCCATGATCTGCTCGTTCGTGTTCATGTCGGGCGCGGGAATGTCCTTGTCCGGCCCGAACACGTCCAGCAGGTTCGCGGTGTAGCGCCGCGTCAGCCGCTCCAACTCGCCCGCGGACATGTTGCGCGGGTTGCAGGCGACGCCACCTTTGGCACCGCCGAACGGCACGCCGACGACGGCGCACTTCCACGTCATCCACGCAGCGAGCGCCTTGACCTCGTCCACGTGCACGTCCGGCGCGAACCGGATGCCGCCCTTCGAGGGGCCGAGGACTTCGGAGTGGATGACCCGGTAGCCCTCGTAGACCTCCACCGACCCATCGTCCATGACGACGGGGACGCTCGTGATGTGAATGTGGGACGGCGCGCGGAGGACCTCGTAAAGGCCGCGGTCGAGGTCGAGCAGCTCCGCAGCGGCATCGAACCGCTCCATCATCGACTGGAACGGGCTGTCCTTGTCGACGGGGGGGGTGGGCTCCTGGTAAACCGAGCGCTTGTGGGCTGCGTCTCGCCGTGTCGAGGTGGGCATGGGCTCCCGCGGTGCGGGGGGTGGGGGATCGGGGGCGAAGGTACGCGGCGAGCGGCGATGGCCCGATCCGGAGAATCTGCGAAACGGAAGCGCTTCCGAGGCCCGCTGGCGATTCGTTCACGGTGTGGCTCCAACGATCCATCGCCAGCGGACATCCGCAGCTGCCGAGGCGCCAGCGGGCCGCTCTCCCCGCTGGCGCGCCTCCCGGCGTCGGTGCTACGCGTCGATGACGTCGGCGCCGTTCTGGACGATCTCGCTCTCGGAGAAGAAGTAGCGTCCCTCCTTGATGCCGTTCTCGACCGAGTCGGAGCCGTGGACGGCGTTCTCGCCCATCGAGGTGGCGAACTGCTTTCGGATCGTTCCCTCGGCGGCCTCGGCCGGGTTGGTCGCGCCGATGACCTCGCGCCAGCGGGCGACGGCGTCCTCGCGCTCCAGCACGAGCGGGATGCACGGCCCGGACGACATGAAGGCAGTCAACTCGCCGAAGAACGGACGCTCGGCGTGGACCGCGTAGAAGCCCTCGGCCTGGGCCTGGGTCAGCGTGACCAGCTTCATCGCTTGGACGGCGAAGCCCTCCGAGAGGATGCGGTCGAGGATCTTGCCGGCGTGGCCGCCCGCGACGGCGTCGGGCTTGATGATGGCGAGCGTGCGCTCCATGAGGTCGGGTCGGATGGTGAGCCCTCAATCAATCGTCAGGAAGAATCGAGAACCGCGAAGGGCACGGGAAGAGAAGCGCTGCGATCTTCGGGGTCTCCTCAGGCCCTCCACCCCTCTGTTCGACTCCCCTCGCCTCGGCCGTGCCTGGTTCGTCTGGGCCATCGTGTGGAATGCCATCGTCATGGCCCTGCTGTGGGTGCCCTGGATGGCGGCCCTCGTGGTCTCGCCCACGTCGCGCACCTTCGCGTGGTGGACGCGCCTCTGGGCGCGCATCACGCTCGCGGGGATTGGCGTCCGCGTCCAGGTGCAGCGCCCGGTGAGCTGGCCACCGGAGGGCGCCGTCGTGTACGTCGCCAACCACCAGGCCATGCTGGATGTCCCGGTGGCCGCGCTCGGCATCGGAGCGCCGTTCGTTTACGTCGCGCGGTCTGAGCTTCGGCGGCTGCCGCTGGTGGCGGGGCTGCTGCGCCAGTCGCTGAGCGTGTTCATCGAGCGGGACGCCCCGCGGGCTGCGCTCTCGGCACTCGCCGAGGCTGGCGGTCGCCTGCGCGGCGGGCATTCGGTGCTGTTTTACCCGGAGGGCACGCGCAGCTACGGCGGAGCCCTCGGTGCGTTCAACTCGGGCGGCTTCCGGCTGGCGGAGCGCGAGGGCGTTCCGGTGGTGCCCATCGCCATCGAGGGTGCCTGGCGGGTGCTCAACGAGCAGACACGCATGGGGCGCCCGGGCGTCGTCACGGTCTGCGTC
>JBCDLV010000322.1:0-4069 GCA_038744895.1 Bacteroidota bacterium
CTGAGGCAAGTCGGCCTGGAGGTCGGCGACATCGACCTGTTTGAGCTGAACGAGGCGTTCGCGAGCCAGTCGCTGGCGGTGATCCGCGAGCTGGGCCTCGACGCAGACAAGGTGAACGTCCACGGCGGCGCCATCGCGCTCGGTCACCCGCTCGGTTGCACCGGCGCCAAGCTGACGGCGACGCTCCTCCACGAGATGGAACGTCGCAGCCTCCGCTACGGCATCGTGACGATGTGCATCGGCGGCGGCATGGGCGCCTCGGCTGTTTTCGAGAACCTCCGTCGCTGATCCGGTGCTCGGGCACTACCCGCTGGCGGCGCCGGTTGGCAGTACCCGCTGGCGGCGGTCGCACGTGTAAACGAAGGGGACGCCTCCAGTGTGGGAGGCGTCCCCTTTTGTCAGAACAGCGCGCGAACGAGTCTAGCCTAGTCGTACGCCGCGTCGCCAGCGGCGCGTGAGGCGCTCATGACGGCCATGAACTCGCCGGATTCCATCGACGCCAGCTGGAGCACGAGCTCCGCGTCGCCGTAGTCCTCGCTGGAGACGATGCACACGCCGTCGCCGGCCTCGATGGTTGCCTCCGGATCGTCCAGGGCGCGCAACTCGCCGACGATGCTACTGCTGGCGTAGGCTTCGTACTCACGCCACGCCATGCCGGTGTCCATCGCCGGGTCCAGGAGATCCGTGAGACGCTCGCACGTGGCCTGCGTCGCCTGGTACGCATAGTCGCCAGCGGGACGGCTGTGAACCTCCACGGCATACAGACCGGCGTCCCCGCGGTCCTCGACGTCGAAGAACACGTAGGCGTCGCCGGCCTCGGCGAAACAGGTGCCGTCGCGAGCGTCGAGGCGCTCGTAGATCTCGCCGCCCTGTGTGAGCTCGTCCAGGACAGCCTGCGAAGCGTATGCATCGAGGCCATCCATCTCACCATCCATCGCTGGGGCGAGCGTCGCACAGAGTTCCTCCGCTGTGAGGATGGAAGTTGCTGGCGCTTCGGCCAGCGTATCTGTGCCGTCTGCGACGTCCTCGGGGGTAGCTGTTTCAGTCTCCATTGGCTCCTCGTCTGCGACCGTAGTGGTTGACTCGGCGGAGCGTTCGTCGGCAGGCGGTGCCTCGTCGGTTGTCGCGCAGGCACCCACGAGGAGAACGGAGAGAAGCCAGAGGGGACGGATCATGAATCAGACGGTGAGCCAGAGGGAAAGGCCGTACGGTCGCGAGAAAGGGCGACCAGACTGCCAAGCTAGAGTGCGCCGCGCGTACTCGACGAGCCGAAGCCCTACGCCAGCCGGGCCGGCTTGGGAGCGGGGCCGCCCTTGGGCACCGGCCAGCCCTCCCGCTGGCGCGAGCGGTCGCCGTCGGTCTCCTCGGTCTGATCGTGGAAGAGGACGACCTGCGTCGGGAAGGGGAGGTCGATGGACTCGGCAGCCATGGCGGCGGTGGTGGCCTTCAGGACACGGTCGCGGACGGCCACGACGCTGGAGCGCGTCGGGTTGGTCCACCAGCGGATCCTCAGGTTCACAGACGAGCCCGCGAGGTCCCACGTGAGGACGTCCGGCGCGGGGTCTTTGAGCACGCCCTCGACGCCCTGCATGGTCTTGAGCGCGACGCGCTTGGCCGTCTCGATGTCGTCGCCGTACCCGATGCCGACATCGTACTCGCTCCGAACCATGTCGTACGCGGTGATGACGGTGACCGGATCGGAGTAAATCTGCGAGTTGGGGATGATGACCCGCTGGCCGTCGTAGGTCCGGATGAACGTGGCGCGTGTCTCGATGCTCTCGACCTTTCCGACGTAGCCCCCGGAGATGATCTCGTCGCCCGTTTTGAACGGCTGGCGCAGCAAGATGAGGATGCCCGCCAGCAGGTTCTGGAAGATGTCCTGGAACGCAAACCCAATGGCGATGCCGCCGATGCCGAGTGCACCGACGAGACCCCCCACGGTAAACGTCGGGAAGACCACCACGAGGCTGACCAGCACGCCCAGGAACAGGATGCCGGCGTAGGTCAGGCGGCCGAGGACGATCCCGATGGGAGCGTCGGTGGGACCAGGTGTCACGCGGTGCACGATGCCTCGGACGCCACGCGCCAGCAGCCAGAAGAACGCCAGCACGACAAGTGCAACCGCCAGCCGTGGGAGCATCTCGTAGAAGCCCGTCAGAAAGCCTTCGACGGTTCCGAGTGCTTCGTCGGTGGCTTCCGAAATCGAGACGACTGCTGTGTCGGCGGCGGCCTCTGGCTCGGTTGTAATGACGGTGTCTTGGACGACCGGTCCGGAAAACAGCGTGTCGGCTTGCATGAGCGGTGGGAGAGGGGCGCCAGCAGGATAGCCGGCGCGTCTCTGGAAAGTCCCTGATCGTTCCCGCACAGAGACGCCAGTGGCTGCTGCCACTCCTCTCTGAATCCCCATCCGGTGCGCCCGATGCCGCCCGAGGGCTCGCTAGCTTTCCCATCAGACCCTCCGACCCCCATGCCGACTCCTCCCCAGACCGCCCAGGAGACCCGCCAGGCCTTCCTCGACTTCTTCCGCGAAAAGGGCCACGAGATCGTTCCCAGCGCGCCCATCGTGCCGCAGGACGATCCAACGCTGCTGTTCATCAACGCGGGCATGAACCCGTTCAAGGACGTGTTCCTGGGTACCGGCAGCCGGCCGTTCGTCCGCGTGGCGGATACGCAGAAGTGCCTCCGGGTGAGCGGAAAGCACAACGACCTCGACGAGGTGGGGCTGGACACCTACCACCACACCTTCTTCGAGATGCTCGGCAACTGGAGCTTCGGCGACTACTTCAAGAAGGAGGCGATCGCCTGGGCCTGGGAGCTGCTGGTCGACCGCTGGGGCCTCGACCCGAACCGTCTCTATGTGACAGTCCACGAGGGGGACGAGGCGCTCGGCCTCGATGCCGACAACGAGGCCGCGGACCTCTGGTCGAGCGAGACGTCCGTGCCGCCAGCCCACATCCTCTATCAGGGCTCGAAAGACAACTTCTGGATGATGGGCGAGACCGGCCCCTGCGGTCCCTGCTCCGAGATCCACATCGATCTCCGCGACGACCGCGAGCGGGCGACCGTGCCAGGCCACGAACTGGTCAACAAGGACGACCCGCGCGTGATGGAGATCTGGAACCTCGTCTTCATCCAGTACAACGCCAGCGTCGAGGACGGCGCCACCCACCTGGCCCCGCTGGCGGCGAAGCACATCGACACGGGCATGGGGTTCGAGCGAATCTGCGCCGTGCTCCAGGGCAAGACCTCGAACTACGACACGGACCTGTTCGCGCCCCTGCTGGTGGCCATTGCCGAGCGCGCCGGTCTCCCGGCCTACGACGACCTCGACGAGGCCGACGACGACCAGCGGCGCCAGCGGGTCGCGATGCGCGTGATCGTGGACCACGTCCGCACGCTGGCGATCGCCATCGCCGACGGCGCGCTGCCGGGCAACACGGGCCGCGGCTACGTGCTTCGGCGGATCCTGCGGCGGGCGGTCCGCTACGGCTACCAGGCGCTCGGCCTGCGCGAGCCGTTCCTGGCGGACCTCTTGGCCCCGCTTGCGGACGAGATGGGCGGCGCGTTCCCGGAGCTGCGCGAGTCGATGGAGACCGCCAGCAGGGTGCTCACAGCGGAGGAGGAGGCGTTCTTCCGGACCCTGGAGGGAGGCCTGGACATGTTCGACGCGGTTCTTTCCCTCGCGGACCGAGGCGATGCAGGTGCAGCGGCCCTCACAGAAAGCGTGGACAAGGACTCTGTTCTGAATCGCGTGCTCACCAATGCGTACCGGGGGTACTCGGCGGAGTCCTACCAGCAACTCGTCGAGTCCATGGACGAGGGCGTGGTTCCGGGCGAGGTCGCCTTCCTCCTGCATGACACGTATGGTTTCCCGTCTGACCTCACGGCCGTCATGGCTCGCGAGCGAGGCTTGGCCGTCGACGAGGCCCGGTTCGAGGAGTTGATGACCGAGCAGCGAGAGCGCGCTCGCGCGGCGGCTGGGTTCTCCGTCGATAACTCCTCGGTGGATGTGTGGAACCCGACGACGGACGCGGAGACGCACGACGGCCGGCCCATCGAATTCGTCGGC
>JBCDLV010000323.1:0-4035 GCA_038744895.1 Bacteroidota bacterium
CGCTGCGGGTAGGAGGCGATGACGTCGTCGATGGTAGCGTAGCGAGGCATAGGTAGGGGGAGGGGAGAAGCCTGGGAAGCTAGGCTGTTTGGAACCGGACGACAGGGCCTCGGGTCCCGCGCCCGTCCTCAACGCCATGCCTGACCCGACGCTCTCCATCGCCACGCCCCGCGGCCTCGTCACGATCACATCGAACGCCGATGTGCCGCGCCGCACTCAGGCTCGCGCCGACGCCCACCGCGCGTTCCTCGCCGACCACTGGGTCGAACTGGCTGCCGCTGCGTACGAGGGCTACCGACGCCACGGTGCGGGTGCCGTCGTCCTCTGGCGTCAGCAGGCGCCGCGGCGGTTCCGTCCGCGACCGTTCGAGCCGGAGCGCCTGTGGTTCACTACCCAGATCCACAACCTGCCAGGTACCACCGAGGCCGATTTTGAGGGGTGGGAGGCTCGCCAGTTGGAGGTCTACGACCCCGAGGCAGAGGCCTTGGTGGTCTTCGTCGAAGGCAGCGGCGTGGTGGGCTATCGGGTCGCGGGGCAGGTGCCGCCAGCGGAGGCGCTGCGCCAATCCCAGGCCGCGCACAACTGAGGACGAACCGTCTATGCGCCGCTGCTTGTCGGTACAACTGCGGCTCGGCATCCGCCGGCGGGCCAGGCGGGTGCCACCCGATGCGACGTGCCGAGAGGGTCTAGCTTCCCCGCTCCCTACACCGGACCCGGATGGCTACGTACAAAGAGGCTGGCGTCGACATCGACGCGGGAGAAGAGGCAGTTCGCCGCATCAAAGGGCACGTCCGCGGCACGTTCACGCCAGCGGTGCTCACGGACATCGGCTCGTTCGGCGGGCTGTTCGCGTTCGATACCGAGCAGTACCGCGACCCGGTGCTCGTCTCGTCGATGGACGGCGTGGGGACCAAGCTGAAAGTGGCCCAGCGCGTAGACCGGCACGACACGGTAGGTCAGGACCTGGTCAACCACTGCGTCAATGACATCGCGGTGTGCGGAGCGCGGCCGCTCTTCTTCCTCGACTACTTCGCCGCTGGGCAGGTACGCCCGGATGTGGTCGAGGCCGTGGTCCGGGGGTTTGCGACGGCGTGTACCGAGAATGGCTGTGCCCTCATCGGCGGCGAGACCGCCGAAATGCCAGACCTCTATGCTAGGGGCGAGTACGACCTTGCGGGCACCATCGTCGGCGTCGTCGAGCGCGACGCCATCGTAGATGGGAGCGCCATCGAGGCGGACGATGTGCTCCTGGGGTTGCCATCCACCGGACTCCACACCAACGGCTACACGCTGGCCCGAAAGGTCCTGTTCGAGCGGTTCGTCGCGGGCGACACGCCGGACGCCCTCGACGGCGACTCCGTAGGCGACGCGCTGCTGCGGATCCACAAGAGCTACCTCGACCCCATCCAGGCCCTGGTGGCCGAGGAACTGGCGCATGGGTTCGCGCACGTCACCGGCGGCGGACTCGTCGGCAACACGTCCCGCATCGTGCCCGACGGGTTGGCGCTCGACGTGGACTGGGACGCGTGGCGCAGGCCTGCGCTCTTCCGCCTGATCCAGGAGGTGGGCGAGGTGCCCGAGGACGACATGCGGCGCACCTTCAACCTCGGCGTCGGACTGGTCGTGGTGGTCCCCGAGGCCTCGCGCCAGCGGGCGCTGACGGTGCTCGGTGCGCTGGGAGAACCCGCGTTCGAGATCGGACGCGTCGTCACGGCGTAGGAAAGGCTCCACACACCGACGCGACATGGCCTCCACCCGCATCGCCGTCCTCGGCGCTGGAAGCTGGGGTACCGCCCTGGCCGGATCCCTCGCCGCCGGTGGCCACCGGGTTTCGTTGTGGGCCCGCCGCGAGGAGGTGGCTCACGAGATCACGGAGCAGCGGCAGAACAGACAGTACCTGCCCGGCGCGCACCTGCCGCCGCTCCACGCCTCGACCGACATCGAGTCCGTCGTCGACGGTGCCGAGGTGTGGCTGGTGGCGGTTCCGAGCCAGTCGGTGCGCACGGTGCTGGCCCCGCTGGCGCAGCAGGCCGCCAGCGGGGTTACGGTGGTGTCCGTCGCCAAGGGAATCGAGAACGAGACCCTGCTGACGACGAGCGCCGTCCTCCGCGACGTGCTCCCCGATGCCGACCCCGATCGCGTGGGCGTGCTTTACGGGCCAAGCCACGCCGAGGAGGTCGCCGAGGAGCGCCCGACCAGTGTCGTGGCTGCGTTTCCCGACCTGGAGGTGGCGGCGTCCATCCAGCGTCTCTTCCTGCGTCCGTCGCTTCGGGTGTACGCCAATACCGACCTCGTCGGCGTCGAGATCGGCGGGTCGGTGAAGAACGTCATGGCCGTGGCAGCCGGGATGTCGGACGGCCTGGGCCTCGGCGACAACGCGAAGGCGGCCCTGGTCACGCGCGGCCTGGCCGAGATCACGCGGCTCGGCCTGGCGATGGGCGCCGAGGCGCACACCTTCGCGGGCCTCGCCGGCCTCGGCGACCTCGTCGTGACGTGCTTCAGCGGCCACAGTCGCAACCGTGCGTTCGGCGAGCGTGTGGGTCGGGGGGAGACCCAGACCGAGGCGCTGGCGCGTTCCACGATGGTCGTGGAGGGGGTCAAGACCACCGCCTCCACGCGCCAGCTGGCGCAGCGCCACGGCGTCGAGATGCCCATCACGGAGGCCGTCCACTCCATCCTGTTCGACGGCCTCGCGCCAGCGGATGCGGTGGGGCAGCTCATGGCGCGCGACCCCAAGCTGGAGGGCGCCCCTGTCGATGCGCCGGGGTTCGACGGGACCGAAGCCTAGGGGCAACGCGTGAAGGACCACGCGAGCGGCGTGCGCCTGACGCTCCACCACACGAACTACGATCTCCTTCCATGACCTCCGACGATGTCCGGCGACTGGCGAGCCTCGGGGAAGGGCGCCAGCTGGAGTTCAAGAACCGGGTGCCGAGACCTGAGCGGATCGCGCGGGAGGTGATCGCGCTCGCCAACACAGACGGCGGGAAGGTGCTCGTGGGCGTGGACGACGATGGAACCGTGCTGGGCGTCAAGGACGCGAACGAACAGTTCTTCGCCCTCCAAGAGGCACTGGCAGACCGCATCCTTCCGCCCGTCGAGTTGGACTTCGAACCGGTCCGCATCAGTCGGACGCGTGAGGTGCTCGTGGTCCACGTGCCGGCCTCCGCAGATCGCCCGCACGTGCTCCGGCCGGACCGCCGGGCCGACGGGACGCTCCCCAAACAGCGCGCCTTCGTCCGCGTGGCCGATCAGTCGGTAGAGGCCAGCAAGGAGGCGGTCGCGCTGATGAAGGCCGAGGGGCGCGGCGACGCCGTCGCGTTCACCTTCGGCGATGACGAGCGGCGTTTGCTTCAGTACCTCGACCGGCACGAGCGGATCACGGTTCGTCAGTACGCCCGTCTTAGTCAGATGCCACCGTGGAAAGCGTCCAAGGCGCTCGTGACGTTGGCGCGGGCCGGCATCGTAGATCTCCACTCCCGCGAGGGCGGAGACGATTACTTCACCGCGGGCGCCGCCGCGGCCTGACCCGCTGGCGAACGCCGCCAGGTAAGCTCATTCGTCCCCGAACCAGGTCTCGAGGGCCGTCACGAGTCCGATCCCGCGAGCGTCCCAGCCCTCGGCGAGGATGGAGCCGTCCGGGGCCACCAGGAGGTAGGCTGGGATGCCCGTGAACTCGAACCGGTCCCGGGCCCATTCCATCTGATCGTCCGGCAGCAGGGCGTGCCGCCACGGCATGGGGAAGCCCCGGTCCTCTCTGAACGTGGCGATCGCTCCCCGGGTGTCGAACGTGGCGATGCTCAGAATGTCGAAGCCTTCATCGGCGTACTGTTCGTGCAGTTCGTGCAGCTGCGGGAGTTCGGCGATGCAGGGACTACACCACGTGCCCCAGAAGTCGACCAGGACAGTCTTCCCGCTGAGGTCCGCGCGGGTGATCATCACCGTCGAATCCGCAAGGGAGGGAATGGCGAAGTCGGGCAGCTGGCGCCCGGCCTGCACGCGTCGGTCCTCGGCCTCGTCGCGGCGCAGCCGCTC
>JBCDLV010000324.1:0-3997 GCA_038744895.1 Bacteroidota bacterium
CCACCGCTGGCGCCCAGCACAACCACTCCGGCACCCACGCGTCGGGCGATCCAGCGGAGGTCGCCGAAACGTTCGTCGTCGACGGCCTTCGGGTCGATCTGGATGAGCTTCCGGGAGGCAGCGCCGTCGGGCGTGCAGGCCTCCGATACGGCGATGGCGGATACGTCGCCGTCGTCCACGGCAAGCCGTACGTGCGCGGCCGGCAGGTCTGGGGCGGGCTCGTCGGGCTCGACCAGGTCTGGGTGGCCGGCGCGCACCGCGCCACCGAGATGATTACGACGGTCCCGCTCCAGATCGGTGACACGAGGATCGAGCCAGGCGCCTACTCCCTGTTCGTGACACCACGCAACGACGTCTGGACGCTGCACGTCAACCGGGCGATGGGCATGCACCTCGCCGACGAGTACGACGCCGACCTGGACATCGCCACGGTCACAGCGTCCCCAGCGGTCATCGACTCAGAGCGTGGCACCGAGCCAACTGTCGAAGGGCTGACGTGGACGTTCACCGGCGACGGTGCTGGGCTGGCGCTCGCCTGGGACCGGCTCCGCACGACCTTCCCCATCGCACGGGTCCCATGAGCCGCTTCGCCTTCGTCGGCCTGGCTCTCCTGCTGGCGGCCTGCGCCAGCAGGCCCGAGCACCTCGAACCCGAGGACGACCTCTCGGACCTCGACGTGTCCCTGGTCGACCGCGACTCGTCGGCGTTCACGTTCCCAGCCGATCTCTCCGGACGGCCAGCGTACGTCACGGCGGTGTACACGAACTGCCCGGACGTTTGCCTCATGACGATGGACCAGACGAAGCGCGTGCGCCAGGCGCTCGGGCCGGACTCGTCACGCATCCAGTTCGTCGTCCTCACCTTCGACCCCACGCGCGACACGCCGTCGGTGCTCCGCAGCTACGCGCAGTCGTGGCGGGTTGGCCCCGGCTGGCAGCTGGCGACGGGCGACTCGGTCACGGTCGCCGGCCTGATGGAGCGTCTCGGGATTCGCTACAACGTCTCGCGGCGCGACACCTTTGCCGACGGTCGCGCATACTATGCGCTGAGCCACACCGACAAGGCCCTGCTGCTCGACAGCGAGGGCCAGGTGGTCGAGACCTACGGTGGGAGCGCGGCCCCGCCTGACATGGTGGCCCAAGACGTCCGCGACCTTCTCCGCTAACCCCCTTCTCTCATGCGATTCCTTCCTCTCCTCCTCGCACTCGCCATCGTCGGCTGCGCGACCGACGCCCCCGACGACGCAACCACCGACGCCGAGACCACGACGGAAGACGCCAGTTCGGCCGAGGACACCGCAACGGACGCCTTCGTCGGTGTCAGCGACGCCTTCGCACGGGCCGCGCCTGCTGGCGGCGTCTCAGCCATCTTCATGACGATCACCAACACGACCGCCAGCGGAGACACCCTCGTGGCCGTCCGCACGGACGCTTCCAACCAGGTCGAGATCCACCGCACCCAGGAGGGCGAGGCTGGCATGAGCGAGATGGTCGAGCTGGAAAACGGCCTCGCCGTCCCCGCGGGCGACTCCGTGACGCTGGAGCCCGGTGGCCTCCACGTGATGCTGCTCGACCTCCAGCGCGAGCTGGTCGAGGGCGACTCGATCGACGTCGAGTACGAGTTCGCCAGCGGCGGCATGTTCTCGAACCGCGTCGCCATCCAAGGGATCGGCGAGTAGACCCAGAGCCCGACCGCCAGCGAAGGCGATCCCCGCTGGCGGACGGAACCATGCCCTCAATTGTTTGTTGCGACAAATAAATATCTCCTTGCCCTGATGCCTTCTCCCCTTCGCGGCCTCCATCACGTCACTGCGATCTCCGGTCCCGCCCAGGCCAACGTGGACGCCTACGCCGGATCGCTCGGCCTGCGGCTCGTCAAGCAGACCGTCAATTTCGACGACCCGGGCACCTACCACCTCTACTACGCCGATGGCGACGCCGAGCCGGGCTCGGTCCTGACCTTCTTCCCCTGGTCTGCCGACGCACTCCGCGGCCGGATCGGCGCGGGGCAGGCGACGGCCACCGCCTACGCCGTCGCGCCTGGCGCGCTGTCCCAGTGGATCGACCGGCTGGCGGAGGATGAGCACTTCCAGATGGGCGTCCCACACAGCCGCTTCGGCGACAACGTGCTCACGCTCCGCGATGCCGACGGGCTGGTGATCGACCTCGTCGAGACCTCTGCCGCCAGCGGGGCGTGGGCGGAAGGTCCGGTGCCGGAGGCGATGGCGCTCGGAGCCTTCCACAGCGTCACGCTCTGCTCGCACGACCCCGATGCCACGCTCCGCGTGCTGACGGAGGCCTACGGCTACCAGGAGTACGGCCAGGACGGCGGACGGCTACGGCTTGTGAACCCCGACGCCGAGCGCGCGGAGTTCGTCGACGTGTACTGCGCGCCAGGACAAGAGCGCGGTCGGATGGGCGTGGGCACCGTCCACCACGTCGCGTTCCGTGCGCCCGACGACGAGGCCGAGCTGGAGGTCCGCGAGATGCTCCTGTCGATGGGCCTCCAGCCGACGCCCCAGATCGACCGCCAGTACTTCCACTCGGTCTACACCCGCGAGCCCGGCGGCATCCTGTTCGAGATCGCGACCGACCCGCCCGGCTTCGCCATCGACGAGCCCGCCGGCGCCCTCGGCCGCGAGCTTCGCCTTCCGCCGCAGTACCAGCCGCAGCGAGCCCAGATCGAGGACCGACTCGCCCCGCTGGCGCTGCCGTACTGATCTGATCCGCTGGCAGTGCCGCCAGCGGATCGACCTGCCTCCACGGCATTACTCAGAAGACAAGGCCGTTTCCTTTGAACCTCGTGGCACAATCCCAGTTACCCGCGACCCTCTCGTTGAAATCAATATCACAGATCGCGTACAAAGTCGTCGTGTTGCCGTTCGACGCCCTGTCCACAAAACTACCTACACCCACGTTGTAGTCTAGGAAAACGTCTACTTTTCTAGTACCCGGAGGTGCACTTATATACTTAATTCTCAGATAGTTACTGGAGCCACTGATCTCGAACTGGTACTCTACATCCTCGCTCATAATATGCACGTCTCCTGAATTCTGAGACCCAACCAGATCGCCAAAAAAGCTGTCAGAAGGTGGAATACTGACCCCACCTGACCGGTACATCACCATGTCGTTTGAGGTAGTTCCGTTCATTTGGTAGACGCCAAGTTCCTGAGTGACTAGTGCTGTTGATGGCAGAGATTCAGCGTTGTCTGCCAGGATTTCCTGGGAATCACAACCCTGAAGAGCCATCGCGGCGGCGACAAGGACAGGCATCGCAATCAGTGCCCTGCATTGGTTTAAGTACTTCATTTCTACCCATATGGTATATTTTGCTGCAGAACGAGCGGCTCCCGTTTGCTTCGCATTAACCAAAGTAGGCAACACCGAATTCATGCATCATGTCGTTAGTATGAATAATTCCAAGGGAGTTGCCGGACGAAATTGCCTAGTCCTCTCACTGGCGCTGCCATCCTGATCACCGCCAGTACTCGCCCGGCGGATCGCCAGCGGAGACCTGCCAACGCGCCCGGCGATCTGGCACGCATCAACGCCAGCGGGGCGGCGCCGACCCTGGCACCGCCCCGCAAGATGGAGCCGTCGAGGTCTAGCGCGCGACGGTGAACGGACGGACAACCGATGTGCCGTTCGCCGTCAGACGGGCGATGTAGGTCCCCGCCGGCAGGTCGGCCACGTCGAGGCGGACGCTCCGGTCGCCAGCAGGCATCGGTCCGTCGAGCACGCGGGCCACCTCGCGGCCGAGAACGTCGTAGACAGCCAGTGTCGCACGTCCTGCCGTCGCCAGAGAGACGGTCACGGCAGCACCGCTGGCGGAGGGGTTTGGCGTGACGGTGCCAATCGCCAGCTGGCCGTCGGGGTCCTCGCCGATGGAGGTCGTGCCCGCGACCACGTCGCCATCGGCGATGACGAGGATCTGGTAGCCCTCGGTGAGGGGTTCCTCGGTGTCGAACTGGCTGACGATGCCTGTGATGCGGACC
>JBCDLV010000325.1:0-3995 GCA_038744895.1 Bacteroidota bacterium
AGTGAGGGTCACGTCGTGAAGGTCGGGGAGAAGAGAGAAGGGGAGGGCGAAGAGGCGATAGAAGCGAGGACACAAAAAAACCCACTGCTCGGCTGAACAGTGGGCTCGCGAAAGGGTCTCGCGCGTGCGTCAGGCCATGAGCCGTCCGCCCACTGTCGGAGTGGGATGCCACCAGGGCCAGACGGGATGGGATGCGCTGTGCGTCATGCCGCCAAGCTACGGGCGTTCGTCAGGCGGGGCAACCGGCCCTGGCAGCGAGAGCCGCCTCCGAAACTCCGGGTACCGCTGGCGCAGATCGTCGAGTGATCGGGGCGTGAGGAACGGCGCGTCCGGAAGCGACCGAAGCTGGTCGAGGTCGAGAGAGGGGAGGACGCGCTGAGGCCGTGCCGCCAGCGGGGCCGGCTCGGCGCACAGGTTGGGCATCGGCGTCGCACCCGGTCCCTCGGGCCCGATCGTCGGCATCTCGATCGGGTTGTCCGGAACGCTGTACGGTTCAGGCATCGCCATTCCGTGGTCGCAGCCCTGTCCGCCCTGCAATCCCATCACCGTTGGAATGCGGCTTGTGGTCTCGGGTACGAAAGGGGCCGGACGTACTTGGGCGCTGGCGGTGGCAGTGAGCAGAACGAGGCCGAGAAATGCGCGCATGGAGTTAACGGATCGGTTCATCCCCCGCTGGCGGCTCGTCGTCTGCGGTCATATCCAGTCCCAGGGCTTCCGCCAGTCGGGCGTCGTAGCTGTACGGGTCGGCGTACAAGCGGAGGGCGCCGTCGGTCTCGACCCAGGCGGTGAAGTACGTGAAGTGGCTCAGGAACGGCTCCGCCAGCTGGATGCCGCGCCGCGGCCCTCCGCGCCACGCCCGCGTGGCCTCGCCCGGCTCCCACCCGTTGACGGTCGTCAGCAGGTACTCTGCCAGCTCGTCGGGTGCACCCGCCTGCACACACCCGCTCGACATCGACGAGCCGGCGCCGTCGTCGAACGTGTAGCGCTTGTTCGTGTCGTGAATCAGGATGGCGTACGGGTTGTGCATCAAGAACTTGACCTGCCCGAGCGGATTCCCAGGACCCGGCCGCTGCACGAAGCGAAACTCCGCTACGGAGACGGAATCCCAGGGCACGAGGCGGCTATCGACGGGCACGCCGTTCCGGTAGACCTCGAAGCCAGAGCGCCAGAGGGCGAGGCTGTCGGCGCGTGCCATCGGGAACACATTGGCCTCTGCAAGGGAGCGCGGCACGTACCACGCCGGCTGAAACTCGACCGTGTGGATCGAATCCGTGATGACGGGCGTGGTCCACCCCGGCGTCTGCGCGTTGCCGATGTTGGACGGCATCCGCACGCGCTCGGCATATCCGTCGCCGACGCGGTCGCCGTACTCGCGCTCTAGGACACGGAGCTCGAAGGCCGGCAGGTTAACCCACACGAACCGCTCGCCGAGATCGTCTGGGAGCCAGCGCCAGCGCTCCAGGTTGATCGCCAGCTGGCGGCGGACCTCGTCCAGGTCGGCGTTTAGTCGGGAAGTGGCCTCTGCGTCGAGCACGCTGTCGCGGACAAGGCCGTGGGCGGCCTCGAACCGACCGAGAGCCGCCGCGAGGGAGTCATCGAAGAGGTAGACGTCGGGCTGTTCCCAGGCACTGAGCGTGTCCGGCCGGAGATAGCCGAACGCGTCGAGCCTCGCGCGAACATGAGGAACGCGGACGGAGCGCTCGCCGGCGGAGAGCGCGGATCCACCCGGTACAGGTGCGAGGTCGGTCTGGAGCGCAGCGAGACGAGCACGGAGGCGCAGGTATCCCGCATGGGGCGGCCTCAGCGCGTCGAGGGCGGCCTCGACACCGGCTGCATCGGACCGCCGGATGGCGCCCACCAGTCGGTCGAAGCCCGAGCCTGTGGAGTCCCGCACCGTCGGAAACCAGGAGTGGGTGTACAGCTCGCCGGGTTGCGCACGCCGACCGCGGAGGGCATCCCCAAACTGGAGGAGGCCGTCGGTGAGCGCGATGTCGAGGGCCGCCAGCTGGGCCGGCCTCGGGTCGGCGAGCGTGTCGCGTGCCTCTTCGTCGAGAGCTTTCCACCGCCGCTCGGCCTCTCGTGCCGCCCGAACCAGAGCAGGAACCTGGAGAAGATCCTCGCCCAGGTCGGCGATGCCATCCGCTGGCGCCGCCGCGAGGAGAGCGGCGAGCGCGTCGCGGTCCGCGGCATCGCTCCACAGCGGTGTGGGGTCGGACCCGTAGGCCTGCGAGAGCGAGGGATGAAGCCCGGGGTGATCCAGCCGCTCGACGATGGCAGTACCGGTCTCGCCCGTGTCGGCCGGCGGCAGCGGGTCCGACTTGAACAGGCTGCCCCAGAATCCCCAAGCGGCAATGGCGACGGCCAGAATGGGCGGACTGGAAGGCACAGGCACAAAAGCGGGACGCGTCAATAAACGCCATCCGACTCAGGAAAGTGCCTCAATGTCGCGCACGAGGGTGGTGTCAGGAGGCAGGGGAGTGCCCGTGGAGTCGGGCGAATCGGAGTCCCCTGCTGGCGCCGGAGAAGGCTCTGGCGATGGCTCGCTCTGGATAGACTCGGCAGCTTCCTGCTCCGCCGCAACCTCCTCCTCGTCGCCGATGCGATCCGCCAGCAGGCTGGCGCGCGCCGTCGGAGGGACGGTCGCGTACGCCATGCCGAGGGCGTCCGCCAGCCGTCGGTCGCGGTAGTAGACGTCCTCGAACACGTGCATCTCGCCGTCCGGATCGACCTCAGCTGTCATGTACGTGATGTGGACCGGCACGGGGCGGTCGACCTCGACGGTCTGCGTAGGCCACCAGGGACCCTCGAAGATGTCTGAGACCTGGCTGGCGCTCCAGCCGTTGGTCCGCATGAGGAGCTCGCGCGCCAGGCCCTCGGGATCGCCTGCGCGGACACAGCCGTGAGACCGTGCGCGGTCGTCGACGCCAAAGGCCCATTTGGTCGGCGTGTCGTGCACGTACACGGCGTGATCGTTGGGGAAGAGGAATTTGGCCCGTCCCATCGCATTGCCGGGGCCCGGTGCGCGCTCGACGAAGCCACGGAACTCGCCGTACGACTCGCGCTGAATCGACGGCGGCACGATCCACGTCGGGTTGAACACCACGCGCTCCAGCGTGTCCGTGAACGCGGGCGTCTGCCAGTCCCGGGCGCCGACGACCGTGACGAAGCGCGTCGCCTCGGCCCACGCGTCCCCCTCGCGCTCACGTAGCGCCAGCTCGTACCGCGGCGTGTTGATCCACAGGTGCAGGTCGCCGAGGTCGCGAGGCAACCACCGCCATCGCTCCAGGTTGAGGGCGAGGAGCGGGATGAGGTCTGGGCGCCTCGCGTTGAGCGTATCCCGTGTCGGCTCGTCGAGGACGCCGCTGGCGTCCAGGCCGAGCCGACGCTGGACCTCGCGGAGCGCTGCCGCCAGCGGCGTGTCGAAGCGATTCGCCGACTCTGTGGCTGGAGCCAAGCCCTCGATTGCCACCCGCTGGCGCAGTGCGGCGACGGCCTCCGATGAGTCTCCGAGGGCCAGCGTTCGGTCTAGCGTGGGAATGTCTGCGAGGTCCATCTCCCGAGCTAGCGCCTGCCGAAGCCGATGGTAGCCTGGGTGGGGCGGACGGAGGCTGTCGGCCCATGCGTCGAGTGCGTCCGCCAGCGGGGAGGAAGTCGATGCGGGCGTGAGCGCGTGGGCGAGCATCGTGGCCACCTGGGCCGAGTCGTTCGGCACGGGGGTCCAATGGATGCCGTACAGCTCCTGGGCGTCGGCCTGTGGATGGGCGAGTGCGTGGCCGAACCGGACGAGTGCCGCGGTGAGATCCACGTCGAGGCGCGCAACCGAGGCTGCTGACTGAGCCGTGTCGGAGAGTGCGGACAGGCCGGCCCACGCGCTGTCGATGGGGAGCGCATCCCGATCGGCGCGCGACAGAAGGCTGAGGGCAACCCCGCGAGCCTCGGGCGCGAGCCATGCAGGCTCCTGACCGCGCCTGCCGTAGAACGCCTGGACGTCCGTG
>JBCDLV010000326.1:0-3985 GCA_038744895.1 Bacteroidota bacterium
CGTGTTGACGAGCGTCCCGAAGAACTTGCGCGCCGTCTCCTCGATGGCGTCGTCGGAGTAGCGCAGGTTCTCCCACGGCGGGCTGGCGGACATCATCGTCCACCGGATCGGGTCCACGCCGTGTCGCTGGATGGCGGCGAAAGGCTCCACGGCGTTGCCCTTCGACTTGGACATCTTCTCGCCCTTGGCGTCGAGGACGAGTCCGTTCACGACGACGTTCTTGTACGCCACGCGGTCGTCCACGAGTGCCGCGATCGCGTGGAGCGTGTAGAACCACCCGCGCGTCTGGTCGACGCCCTCGGCGATGAAGTCGGCCGGGACGTTCGAGGCGAACCGCTCCTCGTTCTCGAACGGGACATGCCACTGCGCGAACGGCATGGCGCCCGAGTCGAACCAGACGTCGATCAGGTCGGGCACGCGCCGCATGGTGCCGCCCTGACCGTCGTCCCAGGTGAGCGCGTCGACGTAGGGCCTGTGGAGGTCGACGGTCCCGAGCGCCGGGTTGATGGCCTCGTCGGGGAACGCGCCGCCGACCCGCTGGCGAAGCTCGTCCAGCGAGCCGATGACCTCGACGTGCTCCGGGTCGCGGTCGCTGGCCCAGATCGGGAGCGGCGTGCCCCAGTAGCGCATCCGGCTGATGGCCCAGTCCACGTTGTTCGCGAGCCAGTCGCCGAAGCGTCCGGTACCGATGCCCTCCGGTTGCCAGTTGACGGTCTCGTTGAGCGCGACGAGTCGGTCTTTGATCTCGGTCGTCCGGATGAACCAGCTCTCGACCGGGTACTGCATCAGTGGCGTGCCCTTGCGCCAGTCGTGCGGGTAGTTGTGGACGTAGCTGTCCTCACGGAACAGCAGCCCGCGCTCTCGCAGGTCGCGCAGGATTACGCGGTCGGCGTCCTTGAACCACATGCCACCGACGAGCGGAAAGCCTTCGTGGAAGCGTCCGTCGGGCTCGATGGGGTTCAGCGTGGGGAGCCCCTCTTTCTGACCCGTCGCATAGTCGTCCATGCCGAAGGCCGGCGCGGTGTGGACGATGCCTGTGCCGTCCTCAGTCGTGACGTACGTGGCCGAAACGACGCGCCAGGCGTCGCCGGGTCGGTCGTCGTCTTGGAGGATGTCCGCCAGCCCGCTCAGGTCGCGGTTCTCGTTGTAGGGCGGGACGTACTCGGTGCCCACGAGGTCGGCGCCAGCGGAGCGCTCGACGATCTCGGGCGTCTCGATCTTGAGCTTGCCGAGGAGCGCCTCGGCGATCCAGACGTGCTCGACGCCCGGTCGGTCGTCAGGGCCGGCGTCACTCGTGAGGCGCACCTTGACGTAGTCCACCGTCGGCGCCACCACGAGGGCGGCGTTCGAGGGGAGCGTCCACGGCGTCGTGGTCCAGGCGAGGAAGCTGGTCGAGGGATCGTCGACGAGAGGAAAGCGGACGGTCACAGAGACGTCCTGCACCTCCTTGTAGCCCAGCGACACCTCATGCGACGAGAGGACGGTCCCGTTGGCAGGGCTGTACCACTGGATCTTGTAGCCCTTGCTGAGGAGCCCCTTGTCCGAGATCCGCTTGAGCAGGCTCCAGACCGACTCGATGTAGTCGTTCTCGAACGTGACGTACGGGTTCTCCAGGTCCACCCAGTAGCCCATTCGCCGAGTGAGGGTGTCCCAGAGGTCCTTGTAGCGGAGGACGCTCTCGCGGCAGGCCGCGTTGTACTCGGCGATGCCGTATGCCTCGACCTGGTGGCGGCCCTCCAGCCCGAGCTCCTTCTCGACCTCGATCTCGACGGGGAGGCCGTGCGTGTCCCAGCCCGCCTTGCGATCGACCCGGAAGCCGCGCATCGTCTTGTAGCGGCAGAACAGGTCCTTGATGGTCCGCGCCATCACGTGGTGGATGCCTGGCTTGCCGTTGGCCGTCGGTGGCCCCTCGTAGAAGACGAAGTGGGGGGCGCCCTCGCGGAGGTCGAGCGACTGCTGGAACGTGTCCTCGGCGGTCCAGCGGGCGAGGACCTCCTCCTCGACGGCGACGGGGTCGAAGCGGTCGACCTCGGGGTAGGACATGGGAAATCAGGATCGGGAGCGCGGAAGCTACCGGTGGCCCGCGCCAGCGGCCGTGAAGCGCGGCCCGATTTGCCAGGTGAGACCCCGCCAGCGGGACGAGGCTATCCGAGGTCCTCGACTCCGTGATACAGATCGTCCACGTCGAGATCGGCGCCGACCGAGGACAGCGCGATCGTGCCCTTGTCGAGGGGGCCGACGAACGCCCATCCATCGTCGGTCCGTCGCCCGATCTCCACCCAGCGCTTCTCGGAGTCCACGAACAAAACCTCTTCAACAGACGGCATCGATCGATACAGGTCCAGCTTCTCTCCACGGTCGTACACCCGCGTGGTGGGCGACAGAACCTCCGCGACGAGAACGGGGTCGAGAAGTGACGTTTTGCGGTCGGAGCGGAATGTTCCTGGCCCACGCGTGACGGAGAGATCCGGGTAGACGAACTGGTCCGGTGTGGCCTGGACCCGCATCGCCCCAGACAAAACGACGTACCCGGTGCCTCGGAGGGCGACGAACAGGAAGGCGTTGAGGGCCGAGATCAACTGAGCGTGAGCGGCAGTGCCTCCAGGCATGGGATAGACCTCTCCAAAATGGTACTCGTGCCGCTCGAGTTGCTCCGCTTCCCACTCGACGTATTCGTCGGGAGTGAGCGTTAGGGTGCGAGGGGCGACGGCAGGCATGACAGGGAGGCGCGCACGACCAACATACGCTGTCCGATGCCAGCTCTCTGTCACCGGCGCCCGCTGGCGGCCTCTACCGCCGCACCACCAGGAGCACGCCCGACACCACGAGCGCGGCGCCCGCCAGGCTCCACCCGTCGATGGCGTCGCCGAGGAAGAGGGCGCCCCACGCGAACGCCAGCACGACCTGCAGGTAGCCCACCGACGCGGCGGTGCCCGCCTCCAGACGATGCATCCCCTTGGTGAGTCCGACCTGACCCATGTGGGTCGTCAGGCCGACGCCCAGCAGGACGAGCCACTCCCACCCCGTTGGCATCGCCCAGCCGCCGCCGAAGACGAACGGGAGCGAGCCGATACCGCCCACCCACGACAGCCAGAAGATGATGGTCATGGGCTGGTCCGTCGCCCGCAGCTTGCGCACGAACACGTACGCCAGACCGGACAAGACGGCGGCTACGGCAACGGCTGCTACACCGAGCCCATCGAGAGACGTCCCGCTGGCGAAGAGCACGCTCGGCTGGGCTACGAGCGCGACGCCTGTGAGGGCGACGGCCGCGCTCACAATGGCGCGCCGGCGGATGGCTTCGCCAAGCAGCACCGCCGCCAGCAGGGCCGTCCAGACGGGCGTCGTGTACTGAATGGTGATGGCGTCGCCTAGGGGAAGGCGGCCGATGCCGAAGTAGAACAGGCTCAACGCGGTAGCGCCTACGCTGGCGCGCAGGAACAGCGTCTTCCGGTCCACGCCCAGCGCGGAGTACCCGTCGCGGCGGATAAGGCCGTAGGCGACAAACGCCATCAGCGCCGACCGCGCGAACACGATCTGCATCGTCGGGAAGGCGGAGGCCGCCACCTTCACCAGCAGGCCCATCAGGCTGAAGCCGAGGGCCGCCAATAGCATGTACAGCACGCCCTCGATCCGCTCGGTGCGGGCATCGGGAAAGAGAGCGGAGAGGGAGGCGGCGAGACTCGACATGTGGGCGCCAACGACACAGACGGTCGGCTGTTTGGCCGACGAGCAGCATTCGTGCCACCCTCACATCACCTCTGCCCGATGCTCATGCTCCGCTGGCGGTTGCGGGTCGCCAGCGGGCCGGATCACGGCTGGCGGCCGTCGTCGATGACCTCCGCGTCTTCGATGGTGGGCCCCGGAGGCGTGCCGAAGCCAGTCGCGTGGCGGGGAGGCACTCCGAATGGCGGGGCGCCGAACGACACGCCGCTGCCGACCACGCGGAACTGGCCGTTGCGGAGGCCGCGCTCGAACCGTCCGC
>JBCDLV010000327.1:0-3981 GCA_038744895.1 Bacteroidota bacterium
CTACAGCCTCGACGCCGCCGTCGGTCTCGCGAAACTCCACCACGCCGGAGGCCACCAGGGCGCTGCGCGCTGCGCCCAGCACCTCGCTCGGCGACTGGTGAAACGGCACTGCCACGCGTGCGCAGTTCGGAAAGTCGCCGCACGATGGGACGGGCCCTGCGGCGTAGGTCGTGGGGCGGGAGCCGAGCGACAGGCTTGCGACCAGACCGCCCACGCCAGTCGCCAGCAGGCCGATGCCGGCCCAGACGCGCCGGCTCATCGGATCGAGGTGGGCGTCGAGGGGGGCACAGGGTCCGCTGGCGGCGCAGGCCCGGGTGGTTCCGCTGGCGCCGAGTAGGGCGGAGCCGGCGTCGGCGTGCCGGGCTCAGCGTCCTCGTAGCCGCCTTCCTCGAACTCGCCGGCGTCGTTGTACTTCGACGGGCACTTGACGAGGATGTGCTCGGCCTGGAACACCGAGCCGTCGGCTGCCATGCGGCCCTGGACCACGACGCGCACGGCGTCCTCGAAGTTGGCAGGCTTGGGGTTGGCGTAGACCACCGTGCGGACGGTGCCCGACGTGTCGGCCATGGTGAACGTGAACACGTTGCGGGCCGGGTCGTAGGTCGACGGCGCCTCGCGGACCCACGTACCGACGACGTGGGCTTTGCGGCCGGACGCCTGCGCGTCCTCGAAGGTCTCCCATCCAGAGACCTGTTGGCCGAAGCTGTTCACGACAAAGAAGCCGAAGACAGCGACGAAGGTGATGCCGAGTAGCGTCGTGGGGCGCATGGGAGGACGTGGTTAAGACTCGCGACGGTCGAGGTCGCGCTCGATCTTTGCCAGGCGGCGGTCGGTGCGGAGCAGAAGCAGTAGGATGCCTGCCCAGACGACGAGGACAACGGCCAGCACGACCGGGAGCTTGTCCTCCGCGAGCATGACACGCTCGATTCCCTCCACGGGTTGCTCTGTCACGGCCTGGGCCGCGTCGGCGTCGAGGACGGCAATCGTGGTATCGGCAGGCTGTAGCATCTAGCCAAGGACAACGGCCGGTGCAGGATCGTCGTGGGCGAGTGCGTCGACGCGGTGCTCGGCGACTTGGGCACGGACCCGCTGCGTGTAGAGCCACCAGCCGAGGGCCAGGAAGGCGACGCAGCACGTGTAGAATATCCACTTCATGTCGGCGGCGATATCCATGTCGCTGAAGGCCGGGTTGCCCTCGGCACCAGGGTGAAGGCTCGCCATGCGGCGAGGAAGTACGTACGTCAGGAACGGCATCGTCGCCGTCGCGAACAGGGCGTACACCGCCGAGAGTCGGGCCCGCTGGCGGGGACGGTCCAGGGAGCCGCGCAGGATGAAGTACGCACCGGAGATCAGGAGCTGGACCGCCACCATGTTCTGGCGAGGCTCAGGGCTCCACCAGAGTCCTGTGCCCTGGTACCACGTGAACCGGGCCCACACGAGAGCCGTGCCCATCGCCGTAACGCCTGCGACGGTCGAGACCCACCATGCGGCTTCCGACCGAACGTCGTGGATCGTGCGTCCCGTGGCCAGGTACCGACCGGCGTGCCACGCGCCCACGATGGCGGCTGCGTAAAGCACAAACCACATCGGCACGTGGAAGTACAGGTTCCGCGCTGTCTGCTCCAGGATGGGCAGCGCGGAGACCGGCCCGATGATCGCGAGCACGAGCGCGACGGTCACCCACACGGCTGTGATCACGCCGAAGAGGCGATAGACGATGCCGTAGCGGGGCAGGGCGAGATCTCGGTCCATATCGACGGGTTCAACGACTATGATGCGCCGCTAGGGCCGCCGGTACCGTGAAAAGGAGTCGAGACGGGAGCCAAAGCGCGTTCGCATCAAGGGGTTAGCCCGGCTTAGGACCCCGTTGGCATCGCACGACGCCAGCAGGCCCCGTCAGTCTCGCCAGACGTACTCGAACAGCAGGAACGATGCCGACACCAGCAGACCCGCGTAGGCCACCAGGAGCACCAAGTCCCCGCGAGCGTCGGCCCAGGCCCCGCTGGCGGCGCCAGCGGACAGCTCGGTGAGGCCGACGGCCGGGATCAGGACGGGCACCAGCACGGGGAACGCCAGCACGGGCAGGAGCGGACCCGCCGCACGTGCGCGCGCCACGAGGGCGGAGAGCAGCGTGGTGGCTCCGGCGATAGCGAGGGCGCCTAGTACCAGCGTCACGACGAAGACGCCGGGGGCGCCGAGCGGCTGCGGCACCAGAATGCGAAACCCCGCCGCCGCCAGCAGGACCACGGCCGACATCAGGGCGGCGTTGAACAGCAGCTTGCCCGCGTATACCTGGCTCGGCTGCAGGTGGAGCTGTAGCAGGAGCGACGTGCCGCGCTCCTCCTCGGCCACAAACGCCCGGCCGAGCCCGACGGCAGAAGCGAACACGACCACGATCCACAGCAGCGCGGCTGCGGTCGTCACGGAGGGCGCGCCGCGCCCCAGTGCGATCCGGACGAGCACGAGTGACGCGGCCACGAACAGCCCGAGGCCGCTCAGGGCCACGCGCGTGCGGAGTTCGAGGCGGGCGTCGTTGGCGACGACGGCCCAGGTGCCGGTGAGCCAATCCATGGGGAACGGAGCGTGCCGGGTCAGGATAGCACGCCCGCCGCCGTCGTTGGCGGCACCGCGCCCCGACGACTCCGACGGTCGGCCGCGGCCCGACCCCGTGACCCTGCCCCGACTCTCATGCCTGCTTCGTTTCGTGACCGTCTCGTCGGTGTCGTCGTGGGAGGCGCGCTCGGCGATACCCTCGGGATGCCCGTCGAAGGGCTGAGTCACCAGAACGTTCGGATGTACTACAAGGGCATCAAGGACCTCCGGGGTGACGAGAAGCGGGAGGACCTCGACCGCGGGCAGTGGACCGCCGACACCCAGCGAGTGCGTCTGGTCGCCCGCGCCCTCACCACGTCCACGCCGGACAGTCCGGAGGAGGCACGCGAAGCCTTCGAGTCCGGGATGGCCTCCGCTGGCGACCTCCGCCGACCTGAGGTGTCCAGCCCCTCCAGTGCCCTGGCCGCTGCCGCGGGGCCCCTTGGCGTCCAGGCGCGCCTCCGCGGGCTGGCCGATCTCGCCGGCGCACGGTGGGCCGCTCTGCTGTTCCAGACGATCGACCCGAGCCCCGTGGCGCACGTCGCCGCCTCGTCGCAAGCGGCCGCCATCCGCACCTGTCTAGGCAAGGACCCCGCGTCCCTGACGGGCCCGCAGATCCTCCAGGCGGCGCTGACCGCCGCCCGGGACGGGGAGCGGCTTCTCGGTGCGGACGACCGCGTCTCGTCGCGACTCGCATCCCTCAGCGGCCACCTGGACGACTTCCCGCTCGACCTCCAAGACCGCTGCGCCGGCACAGGCTCCGCCGCCGACGAAGCGTTCCCGTTCGCCCTGGCGATGGTGGCGCGGTCGCCGTCGCTCGTCGACTCCACCCTGCTGGCGGCGGTCAACGTGGGCGGGGATGCCGCGGCTGTGGGCTCGTGCGTGGGCTCGCTCCTGGGTGCCCTCCACGGCGTCGAGGCGTTCCCGTCGGAGTGGCTGGATGCCCTGGAAGATGCGGATGCGATCCGGTCGGAGGCGAACGCGCTGGCGGACGCCCTCGGCGGCTGACGGCTCGACAGGAGAGCCGCGCACCGCCCCGCGGATCGCCAGCGGGCCCGCTGGCGCCGTGCCGTGGGAGGTAAGGGATCCGGCCCACCGCGTGGGGCCACCGGTCGGCCGTCTGGTGCCACCGCTCGTCGATTGGCTGAACCTAGAGCGCCCGGAGACGCCGTTGAGAGCCCACACCAGCACCTGCTGGCCTCCCCACTCTCTCCCTCCTCCCATGCGCATCCGCACCCTCATCCTCGCCCTCGTCGCCTTCCCGCTGGCGGCCTCCGCCCAGCATCGTGGCGACATCGTCCAGGTGGCCTCGTCCAGCAGCGACTTCGAGACGCTCGTCGCTGCCGTCCAGGCCGCCGGCCTCGTCGAGACCCTCCAGGGCGACGGCCC
>JBCDLV010000328.1:0-3973 GCA_038744895.1 Bacteroidota bacterium
AGCGGACCCTGCGTCGCACCGGCCGATCCTGCTGGCGGACCTTCCGCCCCTCGTCGTGCTCCGTCCGCACGTCGAGGTGCTGACGCGCGAGGCGAGGGCTGTTCTCCCCGAGACGGTCCCGCACGGATCCGCCTCGGCGCAGGCGGCCGAGCTGGCGTTTCTGCTCACCGCGCTCCAGGCTGGAGAGTGGACGGAGGCCGGGCGACGCGTCATGCGGGACCGGCTGGCAGAGCCCTTTCGCGCACCGCTCGTCCCAGTCTACGAGGCCGTCAGGCAAGCCGCGCTCGACGCGGGCGCCGCAGGCTGCGCCCTCACGGGCTCCGGCCCCGCCATGTTCGCCCTCACCGACGGGTCGGCCGACGCCGACGGCATTCTCACGGCCATGACCGCCGCCAGCCGGTCCGGCGGGGTGAACGCCGGCGGGTGGGTCGCGGCTGTCGATACCGAGGGCGTGCGGACGGTCGAGCGATGACCCGCCACTGTCTCCCGCTGGCGATGGTGTCCACGCTACCTCGCCGAGCCTTCCCCCTCTACCGACCACACGCATGAGCGCTCCCCAGTACGTCAGCACGCGCGGCGGCGACGCTGTCTCGTTCCGCGAGGCGCTGCTGCGGGGGCTCGCGCCCGACGGCGGCCTCTACGTGCCCACGCACGTCCCGGACCTGCCCGCCCGCTGGCGGCAGGCGTCGTCGCTGGGGGAGGTGGGGCAGCGCGTGCTCGCACCGTGGCTGGAGGAGGAGGTCGAGGGAGTGGACGATCTGGTCGCAGACGCCCTCTCGTTTCCAATCCCCCTGGTCGAACTGAGCGGCGCGTGGGCGGGCGTCTTCGTCCTGGAGCTTTTCCACGGTCCGACGCTCTCCTTCAAGGATGTCGGCGCGCGGACGATGGCGCGGCTCATGGGCGCCCTCCTCGACGGCGAGCCGGTCACCATCCTGGCGGCCACGTCGGGCGACACCGGAAGCGCAGTCGCCTCGGGCTTCGCAGGCATCTCCGGTGTCCGGGTGGTCCTGCTGTATCCGAAGGGACAGGTGAGCGCTGTACAAGAGCGCCAGCTGATCGTCGAGCGCGAGAACGTCCGGACGCTCGCCGTCGAGGGCACCTTCGACGACTGCCAGCGGCTCGTCAAGGCCGCCTTCGCCGAGGGCATCGACGGCGTCCGCCTGTCGTCGGCGAACTCGATCAACATCGGCCGGCTGCTGCCCCAGATGCTCTACTACGTGTGGGCGGCGGTCCAGGGCATCGAGGGCGCGACGGTGTGCGTGCCGAGCGGCAACCTCGGCAACCTCACCGCCGGGACGCTGGCGCACCGCGCGGGCCTCCCGCTGGCGGGCTTCCTGGCGGCGCACAACGCCAACGACGGCTTCGTCCGCTTCCTCGACGGCGGCGACCCACCAGGCGGCGACTCCGTGCGGACGATCTCGAACGCGATGGACGTCGGCGTGCCGAGCAACCTCGAACGGCTGCGGGCGCTCTACACCGACGACGCATTGCGCAGTCTCGTCCGAGGCAAGGCCATCGCCGACGAGGAGACCACGGCCGCCATGCAGCGCGTCTACGAGGCCACCGGCTACGTCGCCGATCCGCACACGGCGGTCGGGCTGGAGGCCGTCCGCCGCCAGCGGGGCGCGGGCGACCGCTACGTCGTGCTGGCCACAGCGCACCCGGCCAAGTTTCCCGAGGCCGTCGAGGCCGCGACGGGCATCACTCCGGGGGCACCGGACCGGCTGGCGAGGCTCTGGGACGCCCCGACGCGCGTCGAGACGATCCCGCCGACGCTCGCCGCGTTGCGCCAGCAGATCGGATAGCTTCGGCTCATGCTCCCCCACCAACCCGACCTCGCTCCGCTCCCGGATCCGCCAGCGGAGGCTTCTACGTCCCGCTGGTGCAACGTCCCGGTGTTCGTCGCCCTAGGCCTCGCCAGTGCCGCGGTGGGATGGGGCATTGGAGAGTATTGGGAGGGGCCAGACATAGGACCGGTGACCTTGTCGCTCGCCCTGGTCCTCGGAATCCCTGGCGTGCTGGCGGTCCACGAGGTGGGCCACGTGGTCGGGGGCCGGCTGGCGCGGTTTCAGTTCGCGCTGTTCATCGCGGGCCCTCTCCGGATTTGGCGAGAGGGCGAGCGGATCCGCGTCGGGCTCAACAAGAGCCTCGCGCTCGCAGGAGGTCTCGCCCTGAGCCTTCCCACCGACAGCGCCAACCTCCGGCAGAGGACGGCTCTCGCGGTCGCGGGCGGTCCCGTCGCCAGTCTTTTGCTGGGCGTCGCGGGCGTCGCGCTCGGAGGGGCCTGGGGCATCATCGGCATCGTGTCCCTGGGGATCGCAGCCGTGACGCTCATTCCCACGACGACGAGCGGGTTCCTCACCGACGGCGCCCGCCTGCTTCGCCTGGCGCAGGGCGGCGGCGCGGCCGACCGCGAGGCGGCGCTGCTGGCCCTCGTCGCCGAGTCCATCTCTGGCGCACGGCCGCGGGAGTGGACACCGGAGCTCGTCGCGAGGAGCTCTGTGGAGCCTGTACCCGGGGACCCGCTGGCGGACTCCGGCTGGGCCTTGGCGACGGCGGTCGCCCTCGACCGAGGCGACGCCCACGCCACCCGCGATCTCTTGGTCCGTCGCATCGGGGTCTGGGAGACGATCCCTCCCGCCACCCGCGGCGGCCTGGTGGGCGACGCCGCCCTGTTCGAGGCGGCCGTGCGTGGCGATGCCGGACAGGCACGCACCTGGCTGGATCGCATGCCGCCCCGTGCGGTGCTCGCCGACCCCGCAGGGCAAGCCCTCGTCGAGGCCTTCGTCCTGCGTGCGGAGGGCGACCTCGACGCGGCCCGAATTCAGATCGGCACGGCGCGCGAGTCTCTCTCAGGCGGCCTGGACGAGGGCATGGCCGTAACCCGTCGCGACTGGCTCGACGCGCTCGAATCGACCCTCGACCGCCAGCGGGAGAGCGCGGCGTAGCACAGCGTCCAGGTGTGCCCGCTGGCGTCTGCACAATCCGGACGCCGTACCGCGAGCCTGCTCAGTACATCCCCACCGGGTCCACGTCGAGGTTGATCCGGTGGCCCCAGGGCGTCTTGACGCGGCTTCCGGCGGTGCGCACCACGCCCGCGAGCGCAGCCGCCGGGAGCGACCGGGGCGCCTTCACCAGCAGGTGCACCCGCCACCACCGCTTGACGCGACCGACGAACGCCGGCACCGGGCCGAGGATGTCGACGCCAGCGATGCGCTGGGCTTCCCGTCGGAGCGCGTCGCCCCAGCGCTCGGCCAGGGCATGCGTCGAGCCCTCGTGCGGCCCCTTGACCTCGACGCCGACGAGGCGGCCGTGCGGCGGGTAGCCGAGTGCCAGTCGCTCCGCCAATTCGCCGATCGCGAACCCGTGGAAGTCGTGCGTGAGAGCGAACCGGATCGCCGGGTGGTCTGGGTTGCGCGTCTGGAGGATCACCTCACCCGGGAGGTCGTGGCGTCCCGCCCGCCCGGCCACCTGCGCCAGCAGTTGGAACGTCCGCTCGGCCGCGCGGAAGTCAGGGAGCAGCATCCCGGTGTCGGCCTCGACCACGCCGACGAGCGTCACGCGTGGAAAGTCGAGCCCCTTCGCCACCATCTGCGTGCCCAGCAGGACATCGGCCTCGCCGCGGCCGAAGGCGTCGAGGATCTTGCGGTGGGCGCCCTTCCGCGAGGTCGTGTCGAGGTCCATGCGCAGGACGCGAGCCTCCGGGAACACCTCGGCCAGCTCTTCCTGAACCCGTTGGGTACCGCTCCCCAGCAGCGACAGCGCCGGGCTGTCGCACGACGGGCACACCGGGTAGAGTCGCTCGGCACGGCCGCAGTAGTGGCACCGCAGGTTGCGGCTGGTCTTGTGGACCGTCAGCGAGACGGCACAGTCGCGGCACGTGGGGGTCCACCCGCAGTCCTCGCAGGTGATGACCGGGGCGTAGCCTCGGCGGTTTTGGAGCAGGATCGCCTGCTCTCCGCGCGCCAGCCGG
>JBCDLV010000329.1:0-3960 GCA_038744895.1 Bacteroidota bacterium
CCGGGGCGCGATCGGCGACTACAGCGTCCGGCTCTCGACACAAGGAGAGGATGGCCGCGCAGGTGACCAGGCCGTCACGGTGCTGCAGTTCTCCGCCCAGAACCTCGGGGCGCCAGCGGCGAGCGTCGCCCCGGCGCCTCCTGTGGACCGCCCGGTCGGCAATGCGCGGGTGAACGTCCCGCTGGTCGTGACCGCTACGGACCCCGACGGCGTGGAGAACCTCGCGGTGGTGTTCGCCCGAGACCCCGAGAGCGGTGCGGTCATCGGCCTGCTGGCGGACGACGGCGAGGACGACGATGAAGAAGAGGGCGACGGCGTCTATACCGAGGCGCTCAGCGTGACGTCCGATTTCGAGCCGGGCACCTACGCCGTCGAGGTGGTCGCCGTCGACCGCTACGGTGCGGAGAGCGACCCAGCCCCGTTCACCTTTACCGTCCGATGATGCGCCCTCTTCTCCTCGCGGCCCTGCTGGCGGGCGCCGCCAGCGGGCAGACGCTCGACAGCGGGAGCGGGACCGTGCGCTTGCTGCCACAGGGAGCCTTGAACGGGTTCGCGGTGCTCGACGCACAGGGCGATGTACTGCGCGCAGGCCCACGCCTGATCGAGATCCGCGGCACACAGTTGTCGATCCCCGCCCTCGATCCCGCCAACGCCTCGGCGTTCGACCCGCAGACGGCGGTCGACGCGCGGGCCTTTACGATCGACGCACAGGGCGATGTGGTGGTCGTCGGCTTGGGGTTCAACGACGTTACAGCCGACGCCGAGCAGCCGCCTGCGACGGCCGCCGGCTTCGCGTTGTCGACGGATGGCGGACAGACCTATGCGTTCCGCTTCCCAGCGCTCGATCAGAGCCGCGACTCGACGGTGGTCTACGGCGCCTCGACGCTGCTGGCGTACCCCGCGACTGTGCCCCAGGGCTCGGCACCGCTCGACATCGCGACCACCGCTGGCGGCGACACGCTGTACGCGGCGACTCTGCTGGCGGGCTTGCGGCGAAGCACAGACCAAGGGCGGACGTGGGAGCCGGTCGTCACGCCTCCGGACTCGCTCCTCGTGCTCGACCCGCGCGAGACGTACGACTTCCCGTACACACCCGACGTACGCCAGCCGCTCGGCTTCATCGACGGCGACCCCGAGCAGCCGGTCTTTCCTCGGTTCTCGGAGAACTTCATCGCCCTCTCGGTGCTCGTGGATGAGGAGGGAACGGTGTGGGCCGGCACCGCTGGCGGCCTGAACCGATCCGTCCGGATCGACGGCGTCGAGGACCTCGCGTGGGTGCGCTACATCGACCAGCCGATCGGGTCCTCGATTCCTTCGAACCTGGTCAGCGCGCTCGAAGCACAGCCGAGGGAGGGGCGCGACCACATCTGGGCGGCGTGCAGCGTCGCCAGCGGCGATGCATTCGATCCGTCCACACAGGAGCCTGGCGTGGTCGTGTGGCGCGGCGACGACGCCGGCGGCCGGCCCATTTTCGAGACGGTCTTGCTCGGCGTGACTGCAGAAGACATCGCATTCGACGAGGCGCGGGCCTACGTCGCCGCCAGCGACGGCCTCTACGTATCCGACGACGACGGCGCCAGCTGGCGCATCGTGCGTGTGTTCCGCGACGCGGTCGGGAACGTGCTCCCCGTGGGCCCCCGGGCGCGAGCCGTCGCGACGACCCCTGGTGTTCTGTGGGTGGGCGTCTCTGCGGGACCGTCCGGTGGCCGTCCCGACCCTGGTGCCGGACTCCTCCGCAGCACCGACGGCGGCCGTACGTTCGAGCTCTTCCGCGCCGACGTGCAGCCCGACGCCAGCGGGGAAGGGGACCGGACGGTGGACGCCTACGCGTACCCCAACCCCTTCAACCCCCGCGACGGCCGCCTGCGTGTTCGCGTCGATCTCGATGCGCCAGCAGACGTGCGCATCCGGATCTACGACGCGGCCATGAACCTCGTCCGCACGCTGGAGGCGCCGGGGCGCCAGGCCGGGCCCAACGAAATCGCCTGGGACGGGCAGACCGACGGCGGCCTTCGCGTGGCGAACGGTCCCTACATCTACACCCTGGAGGGTGGCTCGACACGGGCCTCCGGCCGCATCCTGGTGATCCAATGAGCCCGCGACTGCTCCGGCTGGCGCTTCTGGTCACGACGCTCACGGCGACGGCTGGCGCGCAGGGCGCCGGACCGCTGTTCCGCATGGGCATGGGCGCCCGCTCCCTGGCGATTCCATCCCAGGTGGCCGACCGCTCGGGCCTCGCCAGCCCGTACCTCAACCCGGCGCTCGCGCCGTTCCAGCCGTCTCAGGGGGTGGAGCTGTCTGCCGGACTTCTGGCGTTCGACCGCGAGTGGGAGTCGGTCCAGGTGGCCGCACCGCTGCGCCCGCGCTCCGGCTTTGCCGCGGGCGTGATTCACGGTGGTGTCTCCAACATTGACGGCCGAGACGCCAGCGGGCGTCCTACCGACGGTACCAACGAGGACGGCACCTACAACGCCGACGAGTACGCCTTCTTCGCTGCCTTCGGCACGCAGCTCTCAGGACGCGTCTCCGCTGGCGTCGGGCTGCGACTGTACCGCAACGACCTTTTTCCCGGCGTGCGCGCACCCACGGCCATCGGCATCGCCCTCGGCGCGTCGGCACAGGTGACCGACAACGTCTCGGTGGGGGTCGTCGTGGACGACCTGTTCGCCCGCTACGAGTGGAACGCCACGGGTGCCGTGGCCGCAGGCGCGACCGACTATTTCCCAACGCGCCTGCGGGCGGGCGTGGCGGCGACCGCTGGCGAGCGCTCCGACGGACGGCCCCGCGTGACGCTCGCCGCCGAGGGTGAGCTGTTCATTCAGCGTGCCGACGCTACGCGTCCGGATGGGATCACCGTCTTCACGACAGAGCCGGTCGAGGACTCGGAGACGACAGATTTCACCCTCGCGGATGTCCAGGGGCGGGCTGGCGCCGAGGTCTGGCTCGTGGACGGATTCGCCGTTCGCGCAGGCCTCGACCGCATCGGCGCTGGGGCTGTGAGAGAGATCCGCCCGTCTGCGGGGTTCGGCTTGGAGCAGCGGTTCGTGGAACTGGACGTCAAGCTGGACTACGTCGTCGTCGTGGAGCCATTCGGAGAGGCTCTGATGCACCTCGCGACCGTGCGCCTGGGTCTCTAGCCTAGGCTGTGTTTGACAGGTTCCCTCCGGGCTGCGCCCGGTGCTTCGGACCGCCAGCGGCGTCGCTCTGCATCGCCAATGCGACGGAATAGTCTGCGGAGCCTGTGCTGAGCGTAGCCGAAGTACGCTCCTTGCCGGCGTCCCGAGGTCCTCGGGCTCGCCATCGATGGACCCTCTCAAACACAGCCTAGACCGAGGTCAACCGGCCGGCTTCGAACAGGTCGAGCGCCGCATCGCCGACGCCGAGCACATGGCGCGCCGCCAGCAGGCCGAACCGGAGCCCATAGCCCATGCCGTGGCCCGTGAAGCCTGCTGCCCAGAATGCGCCCGGCACGCCCGGTACGACGCCCAACGCGGGAAGCTCATCCGGGCTGAAGCCCATGGTCCCAGACCAGCGGCGCTCGATCTCGACATCGCAGAGCCCGACGTGCCGCTCCAGGTAGCGCTCCAGGTCCGTCTGCACCATGTCCGTCGTCGCGTCCTCGTACCCGACTTCTGCCTCGCGGTGGAGGTGCCGCGCACCGCCCACGAGAACACGCCCGTCGGCCCGCTGGCGGACGTAGAAGTAGCCTTCGTGGGAGTACACCGGCGCGGGAAGACGAGGAGGGAGAGGCGCCGTCGCGAGCATCTGTGCCCGCACCGGGCGTACCGCTGGCGCCAGCTCGGGCAGGAGGCGCGGCAGGCCAGCGTTCAGCGCCAGCAGGACCCGGTCGGCAACGACGGACGATCCGGACGAGGCCGACAGACGAACCGAGGTGCCATCCAGTTCGACGCGGGCGATGCGGGTGCGCTCGATGACCTGCGCGTCGCTCTCGGATGCGAG
>JBCDLV010000330.1:0-3905 GCA_038744895.1 Bacteroidota bacterium
CGCCGACCTGGGCAGCGAGCGTGCGTAGCGACAGGCCCGGATCGAGGTGGGGACTCTCGGTCTCGATCAGGCGAGAGAGCGCCTGGCGGTGGAGGATGGCCTCCGGCTCGGAGAGGGTCCTCGGGCGGGACGTGCTGGAGGCCTCCGGGACTCCGCCGAGTCGGATGCCTGCGTGGACCAGCCCCGCGAAGCCGGCGCCGTACAACACGGCTACGTACACGATCGCCTCCCCGGCGACGCTCCACCAGACCCGTCCGCTGCCGATCGGTGCCGCTGCCAGGAGATCGCCCGCTCGGACCAGCGCATACACCACCAGGGCCGTGGTCACACCAGCCAGGAGCCTGCGGATCCACTGGCTACGGCGTTTTGCCCAGTCATGGACATCGCACTGGGAGAGTCGTCTCAGGGTTCGCCATGAGGAGAGCAGGTAGCCGGTCAGGCTCACGAGCGCCAGCACGGTTTCGGTGGCTCCCCACCACGGCACGACTACGTGGAGAACCCACCACGACTTCGCGGCCGTCGGCGCGAGCCCGACGCTCAGCACGACGCAGGCCTGGGCCACCGGAAGGATGGCGTGGACCCAGTGGGGACGGCCGAGCCCCATGCGAGCCCGGACGTACGTCCAGAGCAGCGGGCCGAGCGACAGCGTGTAGGGGAGCGGGGCGAAGACGACCCACAGGTACTCGCCAGCGGGCTGGATACCTATCAGAAGCACGTACACGACCACCAGCGCGAAGACGATCAGGAAGCTGCCGAGCGACGCGTTGGCGGTCGGGTTGCCTGTGCGCCGAACCGCCAGCAGGCCGCCGACGCTCAGCGCGAGCACGACGGCGCCGCCGGCCACCAGGGTGCCCACCCAGCCGAGAACTGACAGGTCGGGAGTCATCGAGAAGGAGCGGCCGATCCGTCGGTGCGACCGCTGGCGATCGCTTGGCGCGCGCTAAAGCCAAAAGGAAAGGAACGTAGCGACGCGCGACGGCTCGTGTCAGCCGCTGGCGCTGTCCCAGGACCCGCTGGCGACATGCGCGAGCAGGTGGCACCCGATCGGCCCCGATGACCAGGGCGTATGGATCTCATCAGGCGGGTGGTCGAGACCGATCTTTAGAGCCTGGCTGTGCGACACAGACAATGTGGGAGGTTTCCATGGTGCGTCAGCGGCCCTGCCAGCGGGTGAGCGGCTGGTGCTCCGTTGAGAAGCGTCTGGTGTAGCCTGGACGCAGCGGAGTCGACGGATCGCAGCGGACAGGCTCGGGCCTCTGTGAGCGGTGGCGAAGGGCCGCACCGCTGTCGCTGAGATCCTTCGCGTCCGCTCAGGAGGACTCTCGTGGTGAGCGTTTCAACAGAGCAAGTGGCCGCGGTATAACGCCACCGGTGTGCATCCCTAGCCCTGCTCTGACTAACCGAGAGCTTCCGGGTGTCGCTCGACGTAGGTCCCCAGCTGGCGGTTGGCACGGGTGCGGACGGTGCCGAGGAGAATGGGCGTCCACCCGAGGAGCGCGCCGGGAAGCCCAAGGGCCTGGCGCGACCATCGCCAGAACGGGAAGCTGTCGCGATGCGTCCGGATCAGCCCGTTCTCGAACGTGAACGCGGCGTCGATCTCGTTGCGAACGGACCGCCCGGTCTGAGTGAACGTGTAGGTGGCCGTCCAGTGCGCCGAGCCCGTCGCGTCGTCGGCGACGATGTCAGACGCGACGACGGTGAGGTCCTTGCCTCGCGCGCAGAGCATGTGCCACATGGCCCCCGCCATCGGCCCGTGCAGGTCGAATACCTCGTCCCGGAAATGAACGTCTGGGTGGTAGCACGCGGCCATCGTCTCGGCATCGCGCTTGGCGAACGCGCCGTAGAAGTGCGTGAGGAGGGCGGCATGGGGGTGCATGCCGTCAACCTACGTGCTGCCCGCTGGCGTCGGTCGCCAGCGGGTCTCAAAGCGCGAGGTCGTTGGTCCAGTACACGTCCGCCCCGGGCGTTTCCGCGATCAGTCCGCGCCCAGCCATCCATGCCTCCAGCTGGCGGTAGTAGGCGGTGCTCATCGAGAAGTCGTGCGTGAAGCACGGGACGGTGGCGTCATAGATCGCCGTCGTCAGCGCGTCGCCCAGGTCCGATCCAGTCATGCGGAAGTAGACTTCGCGGGCCGAGTCCGGGTCTTGCTTGACGGCGTCGACGCCGCGGCGGAGCACGAACACCAGGCGCTCGAACATGTCCCGCTCGGCCGCCAGCTTGTCGGGGTGCGTGATGAGCACGAGCTGGCAGAAGTCGGGCACGCCCCAGTCCTTGAGCGCGAACATCCGCACGTCGAGGCCCCGCTGGCGCGCCTCGACGATCTCGAAGTTGTGGAACACCAGCGTCGCCACGTCGGCCTTGTCCTCGGCGATCGCGTCGGTGTGGTAGAACGAGTTGTTGACGCGGCCGTAGCCGTCCTCAGTGCCCGCGGGGCCGCCGTCAGCCTCGACCATCGTGGCGACGATGGCAGGGCCACCGGGCCCAGGCGCGCCGGGGTACTGGATGCGCGTGCCGGCCATGTCGCGCGGGCGCTCGATCTCGGCCTTGGCCATCACGCCGCCGTTGGTGTGGAGGAAGCGCGCGAAGCCGACGCACATCTCGCCCTTGGCGCGGTCCTCGACGAGGTGCAGCGGCTCCGTGATGGCGCACTCCATCTCGCCGTTCTCGATGGCCTCAACGGCGTCGAGGTGTTCTTCGGGCTCGATCAGTTCTACGTCGAGGCCGGCGTCGGCGAACCAGCCGTGGTCCTGGGCGAGGAGGAAGGGCACGTGGTCCGGGTTGAGGAACCATTCGAGGCCAAGGCGGAGGCGGGTCATGGGGCTGTCCAGAGGTGAGGGGGCGGACCGCACATCGGTCCGTGGAAGCCGGGACTGCCCTGCTGGCGACACGCGCCAGCGGCCGGCGACGGGACATCGCCCGTCTGAAGCGCTCCCTACGCCGGTGCGAACCGGATCAGGTGCGGAGGGACTGTCTCAGCCGCGACGCTGGATGGGCGCGGCACCCCTGGCTTCCGGTACCAAGCTACGCCTGCTGAACCATAGGGCGGCGTGCTTGTGGACGTTCTCCAACCAGTCCTACGACACGGAGTCCGTCGAGACGTGGGTCCTTGAGACGGCTCCTGTGACCAGTCCGTGATGTAGGGCAGTGCTGAGCGGGCGGGCCAGCTGGCGGTGTGGCGGGTCCCGGTCGTCTCGTGGTTGGCACCGCACCGCTGGCGCTGCAACGGGCTCTGAGCGCCAGCGGGCGGGAAGGCGAACCTCGGTCTCCGATGCGAAGCTTCGCCCGCCTGTTGGTGGCGAGGTCAGCTCACTCGCGTGACACTGACAACCATTTCACCCTCCAACCCCGCTGCTCCAGGCTCAAACTCCGTCCCGAGAGCATGGAAGCGGGCGAATCGTTCCAGTGTGTCGGAATCCCCCTCTACATCACCGAGAATCAGCATCCGTCCGTTGTCCTGTACTCGGAAGCGAAGGCGGGCCGTTCCGGGTCGCAAGTCACGGAACGGCGAATCACCTGCCGCGACACGGGCCATGAGACTTGCCCGCGAGCGTGTCGCCAAGGAGGTACTGTGGTCCACGAAGCGTTCGAGGTCGTTGGAGTACGACACGTCATAGAAGATCGCTGGACCGTTGTCTCTCTCCATCCGCGATCCTCGGTCCTCTCCGTCCCCACTCGGCAGGCGGAACGTCACCGGTACGGCGAACCGGACCTTGACGGCCCGACCCTGCTGGCGTGCCGGCGTGAACCGACTGGCGTTGACAGCTTCCAGCGCCGCTTGGGAGAGGATGTCCGCTGGCGAGCGGAGGACAACGGGGTCTGTGACGTTGCCCTCTTCGTCCACGATGAACTGGACCACGACCTGGCCTTCGATGCCCGCCTCGCGGGCCATCGACGGGTACACGACG
>JBCDLV010000331.1:0-3862 GCA_038744895.1 Bacteroidota bacterium
CATGCCCGATCCCTCGTCCCTCATCCCCCTCGTCACAAAGACGTTGGGTGCCCGGTCGCGGAGCGACGTGAACGCCAGCGAGTCACCGGCGGCGTTCCAAACGGGCAGCCGGTCGTCGCGCTCGAACGCCGCCACGTCGACGCCCGTCACCAGCCGCTCGACGGCGCCCGTCTCCGCGTCGACCGTGGCGAGGTCGCGCCGCCCCTCGGCGTCGAAGAGCGATATCGCGATGCGCGCGCCAGCGGGCGACCAGCGGACAGTCGGGATCTGGACGTCGCCCTCGAACGCCGTCAGCGGTCGCTCCTCCCGGGTCTCTAGGTCAAGCACGAACACGTTGGCCGTGCCGCCCTCGACGCCCACGAACGCCAGCCGGCGACCGTCGGGGCCGAACGACGGCGAGGACGCGCGCCGGTCGGTCGTGAGCCGCTGGCGGTCCCCGCTGGCGACGTCGACCAGGTAGAGATCCTTGACGAGCGATCCGTGGCGCCCGCGTCGCGTCCGGGCGTACGCGATCTGCGACCCGTCGGGGTTCCACGAGACCGGCCCCGTGATGGAGCCCTCGGCCAGGATGCGGAGGCCGCGCATGGTCGAGTCGGCGCCCGGGTTGCCCATGACGAACAAACGGCGGACCGGCCGGGCGAGGCTCGGCAGCACGACGGCGGCTACCTGAGAGGTGTCGGGCGAGAAGGCCACGTCGTAGACGACCTGCCCCGGCAGGCGGAAGGGCTTCGCGTCGAGCGAGTCGAGCCGCTCCATCTGCCCTGCCATCGTGTTGTAGTACACGTTGACGTGCTTGCGCCACTCCTCGTAGAACGTCCGGTATGGCATCCCGACGGTCTCGCGGAAGGCCGCATAGAAGTCGTGGTAGCGCACGCCGAGCCAGGTCTCTCGCTGCGCCAGCAGGTCCGCCAGCGTCGAGTCGCCGCGCGTTTGGGCGAGGTACCGCACCTGGCTGTTGCCCACGGCGTAGCGCAGCCGTCCGTTCTGCGGGCTCGTGCCGTCGGTGTAGCTCAGGCGGTCCTCGAAGGTGGCCGTCCGCAGCCAGCGGTCGCCGCGCTGGGCGTCCCACCGCTCGGTCAGGTACTGTGCCAGTCCTTCCGTCCAGAAGCTCGGCAGCGGGTCGCCGAAGAAGACGCTCAGCAGGCCTACGTTCGAGCGGATGGCCCGGTAGTGGACGATGTGCGCGAGCTCGTGGGCGATCACCTTCCGGAGCCACTTGACGTCGCCGGTCCAGATGGTCGCCGCGTCGTTGACGTGGACCCAGATGGTCGTGAACCCGCTGGCGCCGACGTTGTAGGCGATGCCGTTGGCGATCTCGTCCTCGTCCGAGAGATAGATCCGGATTGGGTCGTCGAAGGTCACCGCGAGCGAGTCGCCCATGTTCTGGACGAGCGACGCCAGGCTGGCCTCGGCGATGGCGGCGGCCTCGACCTCGATGCCGGCGAGGTGCGCCGGGTACATGATCTCGAAGTGCTCCGTCTCGGCTACCTGCCAGTCGATCTCAGGGTGGTTCCGCCCGTTGAACAGGGTGAAGCCGACTTGGGCGGCCGGCGCGCTGGCGACGAGCGCCGCCAGCAGGACGAGGAGGACGGGGGTGCGCATGGGAACAAGCTAGCCGGCGGCCGGGCCGTCCACGTCACGTCCGCTAGCTTCAGGACATGCGCGTGCTTCTCCTTCTGGCGGTCGTTCTCGGGGGCTGTGTTACGACGGCTCAACCACACGCCCCGCCTCCCACGCCCCGCCTAGATGCCGTGGTCCAGGCTGGCTTCGTCGTGCCAGAGCGGCCGACGGCTCCCCCCGGCCTCGACCTGACCCAGCAACTGGAGACCTACGAGGTCGGAGGGGCGACCGCGGACGAAGTGCTGGCCTCTATTGCGGTCCGCTCGCCGTTCCGCAACGACGACGGGTCCAAGGCGTCCGACGCCTTCGCGGCCTGGAGCATGCGCTGGTTCCCCGACCTCCAGTCCGACGGGTCGGAGTGCTCTGTCGCAGACGTCCGGGTCACGCTCGACGTCACCATCACGACGTGGGCGTGGCGGCCGTCGCCCGCTGTGCCGCCCAACGAGCGCCGTCGCATCGAGCGAATGGGGGAGACGCTCCTCGCTCACGAACGCGAGCATGAAACGATCAGCGTGCTCGGAGCGCTCGACGTGATCGACGCACTCCGCGGGATGCGGGGCCGCGATTGCGACCAGGTGCGGACGGCCGCGAATGCGACAGGGCAGCAGGTCTTGGACCGCATTCGGGAGGTGAACGCGGCGCTCGACGTGGCGACGCAGCACGGGACGGTCGCGGCTCCTGGACTCCGGCGGGGAGACTGAGAACGAGGGGAGGGGCCTGTGACAAAACGGTGTCGCTCGCGTCGGATAGTCTACGCGTGCGCGTGCGCGAGACCGCCTCGCGGCACCCCTCCCTAAGCTTCCGCCGTCATGTCGAATCTTCCCTCCCGCGTTGGCACGCCCTCTGACTGGGCGCGTGCGCTCGCGGCCGGCCCCCACTACGAGCCACCGTACCCGGGCGCCGTCCAGGACGAGTTGGCGTGGCACCTCGTGAAGCATCTCCGTGAGGATGCGCGCCTCCGCTCCGAGGTCGAGGTCGAGATCCCGGCGTCCCACGGCTGGCCCGCATCCGGAACCGGCCCGGCGTTCTTCACGCTCGACCTGGTCGTGGAGGTTCCTGTGACGGCTGCCGCCGGCGAGCCGCCAGCGGTGCGGCGCATCGCCTTCGAGTGCGCTCCCGGCCGGACGCTCCGCGACCACGACCGCCGGCTGCGCCGCGATGCGACCCTGCTGGCGCATGGCGCCGTCGACACGATCTACCGCCTGAGGGGCAGCGACCTCCTCGGCCACATGGACGATGTGCTCTACCTCGCCTCGCAGTGGGACGCGGACCTGTTCTCGGAGCGCGGCCGCATCAACCTGCGAACGCTGTCGACGCAGGAGGCCAGGCACGTGGCGATCCGCCCGGAGCAGCCGAGCGCACTCGTCCCGTACATGCTCTCGGTGGAGCAGGACGCCCCCGAGCGACACCTCTGGCACGTGGCTAATGACGCGACGCCGCACATCCTCGTGCGCCGCCTCGACCGCCGATTCGATGGTGTCTGGGCCCCCTACGCCGACCAGCCGCTTCGCAAGGTTCAGGTCGACCGGCCCCCGCTGCGCAAGGCCGGCTAGCCGCCGGTGGCCACGGGCTGTTCACCAATGGCTATCCGTCTCTTTCGGTAGCTGCGCCAGCCGACTACCGCGGACCATGCCCACGTTGCGATGATGAACGCGGCCGACCCAATCGTGACCTGGCGGAAAAGGACCGAGTCGGCCGCGTCGCTGACGAAGTTGAGGTCGACGTTGCCCGAGAGCCAGACGCCGATCGGGAACCACGCGAGCGCGACCAGAAGCGCTGCAACCCCCGCCCACCGCAGCGCAGTGCGACGGCGGCTTGCAGCAAGTGGGATTGCCGAGCCGGCAACAAGAGAGACAATGGCGAACAGCGTCCCGAGCGGGAGGCCTCCGGGCAGCCGGTAGAGAACGAGCCCGTCGGGTCCGTAGACCAGGAGTAGCAAGGAGGCCGCGATCAGGCCAAGCAGGAAGAAGGTTCGCTTCACGATCTCGGATTCGACATGCGACGCCGCTACGCGGGTCAGAATTAGAGGTTACGTCAGTCCGTTCTATAGGGTGTGACACATGGATGTCGCCATTGTGTCCTACCCTGCGATCACTGGCGTACTCCCCCCATTCCCATGACTGTCCACCCCCTCAGCCGCCGGCCGCAGCAGCGGCGCCTCGTCGTCGCCGTCCGCGGGCCTGCGGGCACCGGCAAGAGCTGGTTCGCGGCCTCCCTCGCGGACGCTGGACTCGGCCGTCTC
>JBCDLV010000332.1:0-3857 GCA_038744895.1 Bacteroidota bacterium
ATCGACAGACCGACGTCTGCGAGCACGCGGAGTGGTTCCTTGAGGACACCTCCTCGTGACAGCGTGATCCTTCTCAGCGGTCGCTACGGATTGAGTTCCAGCGTGGCCACAATCGGTAGGTGGTCCGACGCACGCCGCGCGGAGTCGCTGGCGTGCGTTGCCAGCTGGACGACCCGGGCACCCTTCGCATAGAGCCGGTCGAGTGCCAGCACAGGTCTTACGGATGGGTATGAGGGAGGCCAGTTCTGGTTGTGGTGGCGCTCGAAGTGATCGTCCAGCTGGCGGCTGGCCTGGGTCCTCCGCCACGCGTTCATGTCGCCCATGAGTACTACGGGGCCTCCGCCAAGCTGCGGATGGTCGAGCAGCGCCGACACTTGTCGCTTCCGCGTCCGGTCCACCAATGCGAGGTGCGTCGCGGCCACCTGCAACCTCCGCGTGGCGCTGCTGATCTGAACGGCCAGCGCCGCCCGCCGCTCCAGCCGCCCGAAGGTGAGATCGATCACGACGGCGCCGGAGAGGGGCCACCGGGACAGCACGGCGTTACCTAGCTCGCCTCGCTTGTGATGACGTGTGACGACGAACGCGAGATGAAACCCGAGGTCGTGCGCGATCGCCGCCAGCGGGTCCGGTCGCTCGAACGGACGCAAGACTTCCTGAAGGGCGAGGACATCGGCATTGAGCTCCCCCAGAACGCGTTGGACTTTCTCTGGGGCGTACGCTCGTCCGCCTCGGACACCCGTCCAGCGGTGGACGTTGTACGAAGCCACGCGCAAGCGGCGGCCGAGGTCAGCCGCGACCATATGACGAGGGGCCGAGATGAGATCGGCCAGGTAGGGTTGAATGCGGATCGGGTGGCCCGAGGTGGGGCGGAAAAGCGAGGGTGAAGACGGACGCGTGGTATAGGACGATCCCGCGAGGTCCGTTATCCTGATTCACAATCCCGTTGCCTCCCATGGACCGTCTCCAGTGCAAAGCCTGTGGCTCGTTTTCGATGCTCCCCATGGAGCTTGAGGCAGATGAGCCTGACACCCAGGACCTCGTCTCTGACGACCAAGAAGCGCGTTTCTACACCTGCCACGTCTGCGGTGATAACTGGCTCTCCATCCGCCGCGTCGAAGATGGAGACTGCAAGGTGACGTTCGTGCACCAGATGGGTCTCCAGCCGCTCCTCAAGCGGACCGCTTACATGACCACACCCATCCTGATGGAGGAAGGGACCGTCGAGCGGTGGGATTACTTCCTCGGTGACGACGAGATCGCCGAGGGCGACTGGCGCCAGACGCTCGACGAGCGCCGCCAGGTGCTTCGGTCGATCTGCTCCAACTGATTGCCCTGGCCCAGCGAACGCCAGCGGATTTTACAGCCTCACCCTGAGGGCGACAGCGTCCTGGCCACCGGGACGTAGGCGAAGCGTCAGGTCCTCGCTGACGTCGAAGTCGGACAGCTCAGCCGCCACATAGGCGTCCAGCGCCTGGATGGCATAGGCGACGCCGACGAGCAAGAACCCGATGTCCCGCTGGCCCCTGGCGCGGTCGCGAACCGGTCGGACGGTCGAGAATCTGGGCTGGCCGAGATCGCGCCACTCGTCCTCGAAGCCGGGAGCGTCCTCCGTGCAGAGCGCGATCCTCTCTGGGGTGTCGTTTGGCCCTTCCTCGCACCCCGCAAAAATGGTTGCCCTCTGGAGACGAACGTACCTCCGCTGGCGGTCGACGGCGTAGACGATCGCTCCGACGACGAGGCCAGCGGCGATCGGTGCCTTGACCGGCTGGCGGTTGTACACCTGGCCGAGTCCAGGCGCCAGCAGTGCTCTCGTCACGGCCCCTCGCGGCGTGCGGGCGTCTGTGGAGTCCGACACAGGCTGTGCGGACGCGGATGCTGCACACGCGCAGAGCGCCAGCAGGCATCGAATGCGCATCTAGTCCTGCAGCAGGCGGGAGATGACGCGCTCCATGTCTTCGACGGAGTAGTAGGCGATTTCGATGGTGCCCGCTCCGTCGGACGCGCGGTGTTTGATGTTCACCTGGCTGGCGACGTGGGAGCGAAGCCGGTCTTCCAAGGACTCGATCTGGAGGCGATCCCGCGGATCGAGGTCCGAAGTCCCGGGCGTCGCAGGTGCGGTCTCTTTCGGTGAGTCACTCTCGCGCAGCGCTCGTGCCTTGTTCTCGACGTCGCGGACCGATAGGCCCTCATCGAGGATCTGGCGGTGCAAGGCGAGCAAGGCGTCTCCGTCCTCCACGCCGACGAGTGCACGGGCGTGACCAGACGTCAGCGCGCCCTCGCGAAGCGAGGCCTGCACGCGAGGAGGCAGCTTCAGGAGTCGCAGTGCGTTGGCGATCGTGGGACGGCTCTTGCCAACCTTCTCGGCCACGTGCTCTTGTGTGAGACCTACTTCCTCCATCAGCCGCTGGTAGCCGAGTGCGATTTCGATGGGATTCAGGTCCTCGCGCTGGACGTTCTCAACGATGGCCATTTCTAGCATCGCCTCCGTGTCTGCCTCGCGAACGTAGGCCGGGACGCGCTTGAGGCCTGCTCTCCTGCTGGCGCGGAGCCGGCGCTCTCCGGAGATCAGCTCGTATTGATTGTCGCCAAGTGATCGGACCGTGATCGGCTGGATGATCCCGAGTTGGCCGACTGAAGCCGCGAGCTCGTCCAGCGCCTGCTCGTCGAAGTCCTTTCGTGGCTGGTACGGATTCGGCCGGATCGCATCGACGTCGAGTTCGGCCACGCGGCCAGCCAGCCGCCGGCGCTCCTCGAAATTGTACAGACGTGTTCGGCTCGCGACGTCATCTCCCGAAGCGTCGGGTTGAGACGGGAGGAGTGCGCTCAGGCCCTTACCGAGGGCTGCTTTTTTGGGAGAGGCCATGGTGGGTAGAGTCTAGGCGTCCTGTGCGTCGTCGGAAATGGGCGGAGTCGCTCGCGAGGCGAGAACGACGCGGCTGTCTCCGTCGCCACCGCTCTCCGGGTGATTCGACGGTTGCGGTGGCATCGGGGGAGTGGCAGGAGGGGGGACGCGTAGATCAGGTGTCACGTCCAGTGCCGTCCCGTCCATGCTCTCGGGAGCAGGCTGCAGGTACGGCTGGTTGTTCCGAACGACTTCCGCGGCGACCGCCATGTAGTTGCGCGCACCGGTCGAGATGGCATCGTACAGCAGGACCGGCATACCGAAGCTGGGTGCTTCAGACACGCGCACATTGCGTTGCACGACGGCCTCGAACACACGGTCGCCGAAGTATCGACGGACCTCAGCGGCCACCTGGTTGCTCAGTCGCAGCCGGCCATCGAACATCGTCAGCAAGACACCTTCGATCTCCAGGTCCGGGTTGAGATGCTGACGGACGATCTTGATCGTGTTCAGCAGCTGCCCGAGTCCTTCCAGCGCGAAGTACTCGGTTTGCACAGGAATGAGGACCGAGTCGGCGGCCGTCAGTGCGTTGAGCGTCAGCAGCCCGAGACTCGGGGGGCAGTCGATGACGATGAAGTGGTAGCGCCGACGTGCCTGCTGGAGCGCCTTCTTCAGCACACGCTCCCGCTCGAAGAGATCGATCATCTCGATCTCGGCACCCACGAGGTTGATGTGGCTGGGAACCACATCCAGGAAGGGCATGGTCGTGTGGAGCACAGCGTCGTCGACGCCCACACTTCCGGTCAACACATCGTAGATCGACGAGGCGACGGTCTTCGGCTCGACACCCAACGACGACGTGCCGTTGGCCTGTGGGTCGGTGTCGAGGAGAAGGGTCGGGTGCTCAGAGGCTGCGAGCGAGGCGGCCAGGTTGACAGCTGTCGTCGTCTTGCCGACGCCGCCCTTCTGGTTCGCAACCGCGATGACCTTGCCCATAACGGGGCTCTTGGAGAGA
>JBCDLV010000333.1:0-3846 GCA_038744895.1 Bacteroidota bacterium
GGGAAAAGGGCGGCGAAGAGGACGCGGCGCATAGCAGGACGGAGAAGGTCACCCGTCCGTGCGCCGTTCACTAGCGGAGGGGGTCACGCTCTCGGCTAGCGGAGCCCTCCTGACAGTGGCGATCTAAAACGTCGACCACCGAAACGCGACCACGCCCCGCTGGCGGTCGATCCCGACAAGCCTGGACGAGTCCCCGTACCATTCGTTGATCCCGTCGACAGGCGGGCCGGATGACCGGCTTCGGAGCCATTCTCCCTCGACAGAGTCCGCCCGGGGTATGCCCTCGCGCCAAGAATCGAGCGAGTTCGGCGGGACACGGGCGACGACATCGATCATCCAGTCAGATGGGCCGGGGAGGATGCCCGATTCGTTGTTCTGGTACCAGACCGAGAACACGAGCCCGGAATCCGCCGGGGTTCCAGCCGGAAGATCGGCGTACGGTCGGGAGCCGAGGTAGGCGTCGAGAAATGCGACCCGCCCGTCGAGCGTCTCGATCTCCGACGAGTCGGTGCTGGTAGACGGTGGACCGGTATCCCCTTCGCACGCCGCGAGCAGCAGCGCACCCGACGCGAGAAGGGTCGAGAGAGACCGCATCACATATTCCGTCGGTACTGCCCACCGACCTCGAACAGAGCCCCTGTGATCTGCCCGAGCGATGCCACGCGGACCGTCTCCATCAGCGATGCGAACACGTTGCCGCCGTCGCGGGCCACTTGCTGGAGGTGAGCCAACGCCGCTGGCGCCTCGGCCTCGTGGCGCGACTGGAACCGAGCGACCCCGTCCAGCTGCTGCTGCTTCTCGGACGCGGTGCCACGCATGAGCTCGACCTCGGTGGTCGCCTCCTCGCCCGCTGGCGGCTGGAATATGTTGACGCCCACGACCGGAAGCTCGCCGGTGTGCTTGCGGTGCTCGTAGAGCATCGACTCCTCCTGGATCTTGCCGCGCTGGTACATGGACTCCATCGCACCGAGGACGCCGCCGCGGTCGGAGATGCGCTCGAACTCCATCAGGACCGCCTCCTCGACGAGGTCGGTCAGCTCGTCGATGATGTAGGCGCCCTGGATCGGGTTCTCGTTCTGCGCCAGCCCAAGCTCTCGGTTGATGATGAGCTGGATCGCCATGGCCCGGCGGACGCTCTCCTCGGTCGGCGTCGTAATCGCCTCGTCGTAGGCGTTGGTGTGCAGCGAGTTGCAGTTGTCGTAGATCGCCAGCAGGGCTTGAAGCGTCGTCCGGATGTCGTTGAACTGGATCTCCTGCGCGTGGAGGCTTCGGCCCGACGTCTGGATGTGGTACTTCAGCTTTTGGCTCCGCTCGGAGGCCCCGTAGAGCTCTCGCATGGCGACACTCCAGATCCGCCGCGCGACCCGGCCGATCACGGCGTACTCCGCGTCCATGCCGTTCGAGAAGAAGAACGACAGGCTCCGCGCGAAGTCGTCGATGTTCATGCCGCGCGCGCGGTACGCCTCGACGTACGTGAACCCGTTGGCAAGCGTGAACGCCAGCTGGCTGATCGGGTTGGCGCCCGCCTCGGCGATGTGGTAGCCCGAAATCGAGACGGAGTAGAAGTTGCGGACGCCCTCCCCGATGAACTGCTCCTGCATGTCGGCCATGCAGCGGAGCGAGAACTCGGTCGAGAAGATGCAGGTGTTCTGGGCCTGGTCCTCCTTGAGGATGTCGGCCTGGACGGTCCCGCGGACGGACTGGAGCGCCCGCTGGCGGATCACGTCGTACTCCTCCTGGGAGAGCAGTCCCCACGCGACCAGCTCACGACCCGACGTGCCGAGGAGGCCGAGGCCGGAGCCGTCATGCCCTTCTGGGAGGCCAGCGGCCAATGGGGAATGGCCAGTTTCGGAGGGCTCTGCCACTGGCTCCTCCCCACTCGCCCCCTCCCCGAACGGGATGTACCGCGGCCGATCGGCGCCCAGCTGGCGGTCGATCTCGGCGGCAGCGGCATCCCACCGGTCCTCGTCCTTCAGGAACTGCTCCACCTGCTGGTCGATGGCCGTGTTGAAGAACATCGCCAGGATGGCCGGTGCCGGTCCGTTGATGGTCATCGAGACCGACGTCGTCGGCGCGCACAGGTCGAAGCCCGAGTAGAGCTTCTTCATGTCGTCCAGCGTGGCGATGCTCACGCCGCTCGTGCCCACCTTGCCGTAGATGTCCGGGCGCTTGTCGGGGTCGCGGCCGTAGAGCGTCACGCTGTCGAACGCCGTCGAGAGCCGCTTCGCAGGCATCCCGAGCGAGACGAGGTGGAACCGCTTGTTGGTCCGCTCGGGCGTTCCCTCCCCCGCAAACATGCGCGTTGGGTCCTCGCCCTCGCGCTTCAGCGGGAAGACGCCAGCGGTGAAGGGGAAGTGGCCCGGCAGGTTCTCCAGCAGCGCATACCGAAGACGCTCGCCGGGATCTTCCGTCCGAGGCAGGGCCACCCGGGGCACTCGGGTACCGGCCAGTGTCTCGCGCGTGAGCGGCTGACGGATGTCGCGTCCGCGAACCTGGTAGACCAACTCGTCGCCCGAGTACTGCTCCGCGACGGCGTCCCAGTGGTCGAGGATTGACCGGGAGCGGCTGTCCAGCTTGTCCCACCAGTGGGCCGTCATCTCGTCGAGCCGCGCCGCCAGCAGGTCGCGGTCCTCCGGTGCCCACGCCTCGACCTGCGCGCGCGCGCCGACCGCCTGTCCCCACTTGCGTGCGATCTCGACTTCTGCCTCGGCCCACTGGCGGTAGCTGCGGCACGCGTCGGCGATCTCGGCCAGGTACCGCTGGCGGCTGGGTGGGATGACCGCGAGCGTGGACGGATCGAGCGTCGGAAGTGTCTCGGCATCGAACAGCGACGACTGCTTGTCGAGCCCGCTCTCTCGGAGTTGGTCGAGGAGCGCCAGGTAGAGCCGCGAGACGCCCGGGTCGTTGAACTGGGCGGCCATGGTCGGGTAGACCGGCATCTGGTCCGGAGGCGTCGAGAAGTCACCGCGGTTGCGCTGGACTTGCTTCTTGACGTCGCGGAGGGCGTCCTGGGCACCTCGCTTCTCGAACTTGTTGAGGGCCACCAGGTCGGCCGCGTCGAGCATTCCGATCTTTTCGAGCTGCGTCGGCGCGCCGAAGTCGGACGTCATGACGTAGAGCGACACGTCCACGAGCTCGGCCACCTCGGTGTCGCTCTGTCCGATACCAGCGGTCTCGACGATCACAAGGTCGAAGCCGGCCGCGCGGCACACGTCAACGGCCTCGGCGAGTGCCCCGCTGGTGGCCCGGTGCGCCTGGCGCGTGGCGAACGACCGCATGTAGACGCGGTCGGCATGCTCGCCGTAGAGGCTGTTCATCCGGATGCGGTCACCGAGGAGCGCGCCCCCGGTACGCCGCCGCGTCGGGTCGACACTCAGGACCGCCAGCTGGAGATCCTCGAAGTCGTTCAGGAAGCGGCGCACCAGCTCGTCGGTCAGCGTCGACTTGCCGGCGCCGCCCGTACCCGTGATGCCGAGAACGGGCGAGCCTGTGGGTTCCGGGTTCCGGGTTCTGGGTTCGTGAACCGGGGCCCCGTCTCCGGACGGAAGAATCGCACGCTGCTCGACGGCGGTGAGCGACCGGGCAACGCTCTGCACGTCTGTAGCGGTGGCGCTAGCGGTGATTGTCGCTAGCGCGCCGTCTGCTCGCTGCGGACCCTGAACCTCGAACCTCGAACCCGCCAGCGGATCGAAGTCGCACGCCCGGATCATCGACTCGATCATGCCCTCCAGGCCCATCCGCATGCCGTCCTCGGGCGAGAAGATCTTGGCGACGCCGTAAGCCTCCAGCTCGGCGATCTCCTCGGGGACGATCACACCGCCGCCGCCGCCGAAGACTCGAATGTGA
>JBCDLV010000334.1:0-3837 GCA_038744895.1 Bacteroidota bacterium
AGCCGCGTCGAGAGCGCGAGCGTCGTCTGGTCGATCTCGCCGAATACGTAGCGGCTGCCGAACGTGGCGTCCAGCCCAGGCGCCTCGAACGTGCCGACGTACTGCTGGTCGGTCCGCTCCAGGAACAGGTTCGGGCCCACCTGGACCGAGAGCGAGGGGCTCGGGCGGAACTCCAGCCCCGTCTCGAATCCGTTGAAGCGGAAGAGGCGTGTGGCGTTCATTCCGGTCCAGGCGTAGCCGGAGATCGCCTTGCGGTCGTCGCTCCACCCGTTCACGTTGATGCCGAACCCAGGGGCTCGGCCGGTCAGCGGGCCGCCGCGCGTGGCACGGTCGCCGACGCCAGCGGACCAGACCTCGCCGTTGGCACCGAAGCCCCAGAAGTTGTTGAACTGACCGTTGGCATTGCCACCGAAAAACGTCACCTCGCGGTCGCCGTCGAAGTTCCAGCGCGTGCCCGTGAACAGGTTGGCGCTCCAGTTCTGCAGCGCCCCTTGGGGCTGGTTCTGCTGATACACGACGACCGTGCCTACACCGATCTGGTCGGCGCGGCCCTGGAAGCCGAGCTCATTCGAGTCGAAGCCAGGCGACGTGAATGCGGCATGGGCACTCCCCAACCACGACCCATTCGTCTTGAGCAGGTTCACCTCGCCCGTCATCCCCGACAGCGACGTACGCGTCGGGTCGAACTCGATGTGGTTGGCATCGGGGCGCTGGTAGAGGCGCGGGAACGCGCGTTGGAGCCGCGAAATCGACTCCGACGACCCTGACACGTGGCTTCCCGCCAGCTGGCCGTTCGCGATCCATCCGTCCCCGAACGGGTGCTCGACGTCGAGCCCGAGGACGGTCGCCTGGCTCGGCAGGAGAGAGGCGATCGCGCTGTTGGACGTGCTGCGCAGCACCGACGTCCCGAGCACGCCCACGATGGTCTGGCCGAACGTCCCCCTCGCCCGTGTGGCGACGTAGTTCGTGGCGGGCTCGATGAGCTCGCGATCGTCCATGACCAGGCCCCCGCTGGCGTCGAAGGCCTGGAACGCGCCGTACTCGGGCCCGGTGACCGCGTTGAGGACGCCCACGGAGAACCGGCCGATGCGTCCGGAGAGCTTGGCAGCGCCTAGGATCGTCGACTGCTGCGGCGCGTCGGTGTAGACGGTTCCGTTGTCGCCAGCGGCATCGTACGCGGCTCCCGGGACGAACGAGTTGCGCTGCGGCTGGCGCCCGATCCGACGCGTGTAGAGCAGGCTGGGCCGGTTCATGCTGAAGAAGCGACGCGGCTCCATCGAGAACACGTCCGTGCCTTCCACGAAGAACGGCCGGCGCTCCTCGAAGAACAGCTCGAAGCCGCCCAGGTTGACCTGCGCCGGGTCCGCTTCGACCTGGCCGAAGTCCGGGTTGACCGTCGCGGTGAGCGTGAGGTTGCTCGTGAGGCCGTACTTGACGTCGAGGCCGACGCGTGGGTCGAGGTCGTTGTCCGCGTAGAACGGGTCGAGGTCGTTGCCCGGCGCGCGCGTCAGGCTGGAGGCGACGTACGGCTGAAGCTCCAGCTGGCGCGGCGAGCGAAGGCCCCGCAAGTCGGCCAGCGTGCCGAACCGGCTGACGAACCCGTCCTCGTCGGGAAGCACCGGCGCCCAGGCGAGCCGCTCGCCGGTGCGGTTGATCTCGCGCGTGAACTGGAGCCCCCACGTCTGGACCGCTCGCCCGCTGGCGTAGCGCAACTGAGAGAGGGGGATCCGAAACTCGGCCGTCCATCCGGTCTCGTCGCGCGACGTGGCGACGCTCCACACCGCGTCCCAGGAGGGATCCTCGCGGACATCGTCGTAGAACAGGAAGTCGCGCTGGACCCCGTGCGGGTTGACCTCGAACTGAAAGGCGGTCCGGTCGTCGTCGTAGGAGTCGAACACGACCGACGCGTAGTCGCTCGCCGTCCGCACGTCGCGACGCCCGAGCTGGCTGCGGACCGGCTCCGAGTCCGCCATCCGCATGCCGACGTACACCGTTCCGTTGTCGTAGAGCACACGTGCCTCTGTCGTCTCGGAGGCGGGCTCTCCCGGGTTGGGACCGCTCTGGATGAAGCCGGTGGCGACATCGGCGGAGGCCCAGGCCGCCTCATCGAGAACCCCGTCCAAAAGAATCGCCTCTCCATCGGTGAGGGCGTGCGCCGAGATCGTCAGGGGAGGCGCAATCGCAGGGACGGGCGCTGAGGTTTGGGCGAGAGAAGGAGCGGCGGCGACAAGAGCCGCGATCGTAAGCAGACGCATGGTCGAAGGGAGAAGCACTCCCGAGACGGAGAGGTCGGACATGGGTTACACGGGGTGCGAAAAAAATAGCATGTTCAAATCCGACGACGTGGCGCCGCGGCGTCCGTCGGAGCCGGGGCCTGCCTCCGCCCGAAGGCGCGGCCCGCTGGCGTACCTACCCCCGCGTGCGAAGGAAGACCGGACCGTTGGCGGTCTCGAACCGAAGCGGCGGGCCGCCGTTGCCGATGGTGCCCGCGAGGGAGTCCCCAGTCCGCCGACCGCGTCGATGGTCCGCCTTGGACAGGCCGAGGTCGTCACAGTGGACGTGCCCGTTGCGGGTTTCCACCTCGACCCGCGCCGAGAAGTCGTCGGAGACGACGAGCGTGATCGGTCCGTTGGCCGTCTCCACGTGGAGGCCGCTTCCGCGCCAGCGGTTGCCGTCGAGGGAAACGGTCACCGGGCCATTCATGGCCTTGACAGAGACGTCGCCGCCGACGTTTTCGAGCGTGACCGGCCCGTTGGTGGCCTCTGCCGAGATCTCACTGGACAGCCCGGAGATCGTCAGCGGCCCGTTGACGACGTCTGCGCTCAGGTCGGTCGAGCGCGGCGCGAAAATCTCAAAATCGACCCATGCCGTTGCGTTGTTTCTCGACGACGGCGTCTCGGCCCGGACGCGGCCTCCGCTGGCGTTGACGCGCGTCTCGTGGACCAGGCGGTCGGCCTCAGAGGCGGTCCGGGCGGTGCCGACGACCCTGGCGCGGACCAACACATCGTCTCGGCCCCACTCCTTGACGGTGACCCCTCCGTTGACGAGTCCGGCGACGTCCAGCTCGTCGGTCTGGATCACGAACTCGCGGACCTCACAGGCGACCTCGCGGGACGTGCGCCAGCGGTGTACCGCGGCGTCGGCCTCCTCGCACCACGGGACATCGACGAGGGTGCGGCTGACCGTGGTCGGCTGGGCACAGACGGTCCCGGTGGCGAGGATGAGGAGCGCGAGTGGCAAGCGCATGGCGAGGTCGAGGGGGTAGCCCGAGGGCGTGGGAAGTCGCGTTCGGGGTCGCGACCGGGTGAGGTCTACTGGAGTCCGGACCGCCGGCCGAGAGCCTCCGCGCGTGCGTCGTCCACGGCATCCCAGTCGAAGACGTCGGTAGAGTCGCCCGAGGCGCCGCCGTCGATCCTGTCGGCCGGCGAGCTCAGGGACGGAGGTGGCGGGGGAGCGCTCGGAGCTTGGCGATCGCGGGCGCCAGCGGGCGGAGCCGGCACAGCGGGAACCCGCTGGCGCTGCTGGTCCCTCACCTGGCGCTGCGTCCGTCGCTGGTCGATTCGAATCTGGCGCTGTGCGTCCTGCGCCTGGCGACGGGCGTCCTGCCTCTGGCGCTGCGCCCCCTGTGTCTGGCGGCGTGCCTCGTCGAGTTCGCGCTGGGTGTCGCGAAGCTCGATCTCCGCTTCGATCATCTCGGCGCGCGCCTCTTCGAGTTCGCTGAGACTCTCGGACACCAGGGCGCTGATGTCGAGTCCGTCTAGGGAGATCTGTGCAGACTCCAATGCGTCGAGCCGGATTTGCTCGAAGTCCAGGTCGAGGTCCTCCAGGTCGAACGAG
>JBCDLV010000335.1:0-3782 GCA_038744895.1 Bacteroidota bacterium
CCAAGCCGAGCGCTGGCTCGAGCTTGCGACCGAGCGCACCCGGATGCGGCCGGACACGCTCACGGCCAAGGCTCTCAAAGCCTGCGCGTTCAGCGTCCAGCGGCGGGCGTCGAGCCTCGCCGTGCCCTCGAAGCTCGTCGGCACCTCGCGGCACCAGCCGAGGCTCCGCGCTCTCGCGGACGACTCCACGGCTCAGTGGGCCGTGCTCGACCTCGACGCGGTCGACGACGGCCTGCTGGCGAGCCGCGACGGGGTGCCGCTCGGGCTCGTCCAGTCCAAGCACCTTGGGTGGGTCCGGCCGCTCCTCCCGTTCGGGCTCACGGTCCACCTCTCCCGCGTGACGGGCGACCCGAACAACCGGCGCTACCGCCTCGGGTGCAACGTGGCGTTCGGGGGAGTGGGGGAGGCCCTGCGCCGACTCTCTGGCGGGCTCGGCGAGACGGGCGGCGACGGTGCCCAGCGCCCTGCGCCCTCCGAAGGCGCTCCGGGCTCCAGCGCGCTTCGGCTCGTGGTTCCCAGCGAGGCCCGGTCCATCGGCGTTTCCCGAGACCCGATCGGGATCTCGGTACGGCCTGAGTACGAGGCGCTGACGGGGGACCCCGAGGACGTGGTCCTCTGGCGGACGCTGGAGGGCGAGGCCCACGCTTCGATCCCCCACGCGGCCCGACATTCACCAACGGGCATCGAGTGGGGCTACGGCGGGTCCGGCCCGGCCGACCTCGCGCGGAGCGTGCTCCTCGCGCTCACCGACGAGCAGACGGCGAACGCGCTCTACCACCGGTTCTCACGCGAGGTCGTGGCCTCGGTCCCCGAGGCGGGCGGGGTGCTCCGTGCCGCCGACGTCCGGCGGTGGGTCGAGCGGGCGAGGTGCCACGCTCGCTGACGGCTGCGACGCGTACGGCGCGCGACGTGCCGGTGGCCGCTCCCCAGGTGGCGAGGAGCGGCCCCGGCACTCGGTCGGGCGTCGCGATGACCCCAACCCCACTCCCATGTCCACTCTCCAACCCGACGCAGCTCCCGCTGCGCGTCCCGAGGTCTCGCGTCCCACGCCCGAACAGCGCGCTGAGGCGAAGCGCCGACTCCTGGCCGATGTCGCCCTCGCGTTCCGGGCGCCGGTCCTTCCCGACGACCCGTTCCCCGAGCGCGTCACGGGCCGAAACGCAGCGACGGCCGAGCGCCTCGCGGCGTGGGCCGACGAGGCGCGCGAGGCGGCGGAGTCGCTCGCCGACCGACTCCGCGAGAAGCCCGACGACGCGCGCATCCCGGCTCGCGCGAGCACTCGCCTCCGGGGCATCGCGCGCCAGTGGCGCATCTTCGAGGCCTTCCGCCAGCTCCACGAGGCCCACCGGTGCCCCGGCCGTTTCCATCGCCTCCGCACGAAGGCCGACTTCGTCGCGCTCTGCGACCGCCAGGTCGACTCGTCGGCGGCGGGCTACGGCGAGCGCCAGCGGCGTGTGCTCTCGAAGCGTGGGATCTCCCACCGGCACATCTGGGCCGAGGCCCGCCGCCTCGTGGCCGAGATCGGGCTGCTGGACGATGATCCGAGCGCCGAGACGGCTGCTCCCGTGTCGGGAGACGGTCTCGCCACACCGGAGGAGGCGGTTGCCCTGAGCGTGGCCCCTGTCTCAGGAGACGATGAGCCGGAGGTCACGCCAGAGGCTTCTTCCGGGGGCAGTACGGCCGAGACACTGGGCTGCGATCTCCCAGGCGTCCGCCTGGACGCCGTTTGGACTCTGCTGCCCGGCCTCACGAAGGCGAAACTCGCGGCCGTCGTCGACCGCTTCGGCGTCGGACTCTGGACCCAGTTCGGGGACCGGTTCTATTCCTCGATGCGGAAGGCCGAGATGCTGGACCACGCCCGGCGCGTCGTGCGCCACCATGCCTGCCTCGACGCGGCTCAGCGGCTAAGCGCACGGCAGGTGGACGACCTCCACGACTGGATGCGAGGCAGGCTCACAGAGGCTTACCAGAAGGACCCCGACCTCCACATCGGGGCTCGGCTCTTCAAAGACTTCCAGGCGGGGGCGGCCCTGAGCGCCGCCGGGTCCGGGCTCTCGCCCGACGCCTGGAACACGTTCCGCGACGCCGACCTCCGGCGGATCGCGGCGTTCTGCTACCACGAGTTCTACGAGGACCGCTGCACCCAGAGCACGTAGCGACCGGAGAGCGGATTCCGCGCCGCCACTCCTGCGCCGGAGCGTGGGCCGCTGGCGGCGCGGGTCGGCGTTGCCGAGGCGCGTGCGCTTCGCGACGCACAAGGTCGGGGCCTCCCGGCCCCGCCGGGTTTCCCTGCCGACTCGCAGCGGACGAGTCAGCAGGAGGGGGCGGGGTGTTGGCAGCGGTTTCTAGCAAACTAGGCGACGGCCGGACAGCGTCAAGGTCGTTCGCCCCGTGCTCGCGCTGCGACAGGAAACCCGAAGTCGGCCGCGTCCGCGGCCGGGGTTTCCCGACGGTCGCTCCGCGCGGGGGCGCTCCACCGCGGGCCGAGGACGGCCCTTTGACCCCGTAGTCCGGCCTTACGCCTGCTGGCGGTGTGGCCGCTGGCTGGCGGGGACCACTCGGGTCCCCGGGCACGGCGGTCGTCACGAGCCCCTCTTCCGAGGTCTTGTCATGCCCCGCACTTACTCCCGTCCGCACTACGCTCAGGCCCGGACCTGGTACCGATTCGCCTGCTGGCTCCGGCGCACGTCGTGCCCCCAGTTTCATCCGCACCTCATGAAGGAGGACGCCCTGAGAGCCAGCTTCGGGCTCCGAAGCCGGTCGCTCATCCTCCCGTCGCGCCTCCAGGACTGCGAGGCCGCAGGGCTGGCCCGGCTCGCGAAGCGCGCGGACACCGGAGACAAATACCCGGAGCTGGTGGCCCGGATCGCCCAAGTCGATCCCGACGATGCTTCGGCCGACGAGGTCCACCTGTTTCTCGAAGTGGCCGACCGGACGGGCACGCACACCGAGAAGCACCTGCTGGGCAAGCTCCCGCCGGAGGACGCCCTGTGGGTCGCCCCTCTGATCCGGCTGGAGACCGACGCCTACGGGACCGGCCCGGTCCTCCGGTACCACGTGACCGGCGGCGAGGGCGCCGCCGCCGATGGCGGCGGTGAAGTCCACGTCGCGATCAGCCGGGCGCACGAGGCGGCTGCGGCGTGGCTCGACTGGGCCGACGACCGGAAGGCCTGGGCGGAGGCCCACGCGGTGGCCGACGAGAGCCCGTACGCCTACCGGGCGAGCTACCGGGACACCGTCGCGCCGGGGACGGGCTACGGCGAGTTCCTCTACGGTACCGACGCCTACGGCGAGACCGACTGGGACGACGAGTAGCCCAGAGACCCTCAGCCCGGCGACCCACGCGGTCGCCGGGCTTCTTTTTTGCCCCAACCGGGAAGGCGCTCGAGGGAGGCGAGCGGGGCACCCACGCCGACCGCGAAGGCGCGTCGGCCGACGGGGGCGCTCCCACCGCGGACGACGTGTGTCTGTGTGGAGCGAATGGCGGATGGGACATCCGCACCTGAGAACTCATGGCAACCCAGAACCCCGAAGCCTCGCGTCTCACGTCGCTCAACCTCCGTGTGCTCCGCGACATCGAGGCCAGGATGCCCGATGGCGGCGACCGCTACGACGGCGTGCCCGTCGTCCCCCAGCCCTCGCTCGACCGCCGCGAGCGGTACCACGCCCGGCGTCTCGCCTCTCTAGGCAGACTCCGGCGCGTCGAGACCGACGCGCCGTGGTTCGCACGCCGGACCGTGCTCTACGGCTCGGTGGCTGAGCCGTCGGTGACTGACCCTCAA
>JBCDLV010000336.1:0-3762 GCA_038744895.1 Bacteroidota bacterium
CCGAAGCCCTGGAAGCGAGTCAGCATCTCGACCTCTTCGGTCTCGCTCGGGTAGCCCACGACCACTTTGAACAGGAACCGGTCGAGCTGGGCCTCCGGCAGTCGGTAGGTACCCTCGTGCTCGATGGGGTTCTGAGTCGCCACCACCATGAACGGGTCCGGCAGCGGGTGTGTCACGCCATCGACGGTTGCCTGGCGCTCCTCCATCGTCTCGAACAGGGCCGCCTGCGTCTTGGCCGGCGCCCGGTTGATCTCGTCGATCAGAACCAGCTCGGCGAAGATGGGGCCGGGGTGGAACTCGAACGTGGAGGTCGCGGGTGAGAACACGCTCGTACCGACCACATCGGACGGCATGAGGTCGGGCGTGAACTGCACGCGGGCGTAGTCGAGCCCGGTGGCCCGCGCCAGCAGCTTGGCCGTGAGCGTCTTCGCGACGCCGGGAACGCCTTCGATGAGCGCGTGGCCGCCGGCGAGAAGGCAGGCGACCAACTCGTCGACGAGGCCAGCTTGGCCGACGACCAGCTTGCCGACCTCAGCGCGGAGCGCGTCGACGGCCTCGGCGACGGGGCCGAGATCCAGGTCGGAGGCGACGAGGTCGTCCGCTGGCGATGGCGGTGGTGCGGGGTCCATGAGCGTCAAGAGCGGGGCGAGGTGCCCGTGTGTCGGAAGAAGCGAGCGATGCGAGCGTCGAGGCGCACGAGGTCAGACTGACCGGAGACGCCTGCGAGGGCGCGGAACAGATCCCTCGCCTCGTCCTCGGGCACGCCCGCACGAGCCGCAGCCAGACGGGCCGTCGCGTCGTCCCAGGCGGGGTCAGCAATACGAAGCTCGTCACGGAGGCGCGCGCGCACCGTCTCCGCGAGTCGGCGACCAAGTTGGGCGTCGTCGCGGTGGGTGTAGTGGAGCCGGCCGACGGTGCGTGCGAACTCGCGCTGGGCATTCGGCGGCGGCGCGACGACGGGCACAGGTCGCTGCCACCGGCGCCCACGAAACAGCACGAACAGGACACCCGCCAGCAGGAGCATGGCGTACGCCCACCGAAGCGCAGGGGTCGTGAGGATGTACCGCAGCGGCGTCTGGGCCAGCTCCGCGACCGGCTTGTACCGGTCGTCCCACCACACCGGGCGGTCGGGTAGGGCCGCCAAGACCGCGCCGACGTAGGCGGCACCATCGCCGTCGCCCGTGAGGGCTGCGTTCGAGAACGCCAGCGGGGTCGACGACACGATCACCTCGCCCTGTCGCCAGCGGATGCGAGCGAGCGTCGGCTCATCGTCCAGCGGGTCGGTACCCAGTATTTCGGTGCGAGTCGGGTCGAGGCCGACGAGGTGGCGCAGTTGCAAGCCCACGGGGAACGCGTACGTGCCTGCGATACCCGGAGGCACCAGGCGAAGCGTATCGGCACCGAGCGAACCTCCGACGGTGCTCGACCCAAACGGAAATGGTGCATTGGTCGTCAGTCCGCTCGTATCCCAGAACGGATCGGGACGGCCGAGCGAGTCGGCAAACGCACCGCCGAACTGGTGAGCCGCAACGAACACCGTGTTGCCGCGCGCGACGAACGCCAGCAGGCGACCCGCCTCAGCGGGGTCTGGGGCGAACGTCTCGGCCAGGAACAGGTAGGTGGCATCCTGCGCCGAATCCGCCAGTTGGACGAACGGCGGCATCCCCACCGGCTCGACGGGCTGGCCCAGCCACGCCGGGAGGGACGCGAAGAACACCTCGGCGTCGAACGGAGCCGAGCCGTCGCGCTCCAGGCGAATGCGCAGGTCCAGCGGAGCCGGTCGCATGGACTCGACGACGACCAGGGCGCCGAAGAGCACGGCGATGATGGCGATGTAGGCGCGGGCACTCACAGGGCCGGGGTCGCCGCGTCGAAGAGGGGCGTGAGGCGGTGGTAGCGCGACTCCGAGACGGGGCGCTCGCCGTACCACACCGCGTCGAACACGCGCGTCGCCTGGCGGAACGGACCCGCCAGCGGGGGCGCGCCCTGGGCCACCTCCGCGACGTACTGGCGGTTCGTCTTGTCCTGTCGCCATGCCAGCGCCCCGGTCTCGTCCAGCGCCTGGAGCACCGACAGGTAGCGCACGCGGACCGCCTCGCGGTAGTCCCCTACCCCGAGTGCCTCGCGCAGACGCGACCCGAGGTCCACCTCCGCGATGTCCTCCACGTCGAGCAGCCCAACCGCTGGCGCGGCCTCCGATCTCGCGAACACGCCACCCACGCCGCCCGTGCGGAGGAGCCTCGCTACCGCCCACCCCAGGCCGAGCACCGCCAGCAGGACGATCACCAGCTGGCGCCCATCCGCCGTGGTCGACTCCATGATCGGACTCCAGAACGTCCGGGCCACCCAGTCCCAGAACTGATCCCATAGCGACGCCCCTTCTGCTTCGGGGTCGGCGTACTGAAAGTCCGGATCTACGCGGTAGCGGTCGATGGCATCGGGCGCATCCCGCGGTGTGATGCGGTCGGTCGCCAGCGGGACCTCGGCTGAGTCCGCGACCAACACCGGCGCGTCGATTTTCGCGTACGACGCCGGTTCAGGCGGAGGCTGGGCTTGGGCGCCCAGGAGGAGCGCAGCTGCCATCAGAACGCAGGCCATCTGGGGCCGCTGGATTGTCGGTCTCGTCGACCTCATCCGAATCCTCCGCCTCGGAATCCATTGGACGGTGCAGACCCACCCGCTGGCGGATCTCCAACATCGTCCGCGGAGGCTGGTGGAGCCGGTGCGTCTGCCACCGGTGGCGTGGAGATGGGCCCGGGCGGCTCTGGAGCGTCCAGGCCAGACGCCAAGGCGTCGATCTCGTCGTCCAGCGCGGTCCCCTCCAGTTCCTCAACCAGACGGCCGTGGACGAAGAACGCGGCCACCAGGGGAATGAGGTAGGCGGCGCCCGAGAGGATTTGCAGCGGGGCCATCAGGAAGCCCATCCACGCGAGCGTGCTCTCCGGGTTCGTGCTGCTGGTACCGAGGACAGCCAGCACGCCGCCGAGCACGATCGACACGGCGAAGTAGAGAATGAACAGCACCGCGAACGCCAGCAGGAGGGCGCCAGCGGCGAACCCCCAGGACCCCTTGACGAGCTCGCGAGACCGCCGCCATGCCTCGGAGACAGATTCGGCTTCGAGGGCTCGCGACGCGACGGCGACGCAGTAGTGCGGGGTGAGCCAGATGACGAACGCGAGCCAGGCGATCGCCCCGAGACACGGGACGATGTTGAGGAGGGCCGACAGGGTCACGGTCACCCCAAACAGCATCGTCATCCCGAGGTAGGGCATTAGGAGCCCTCGCGCTTCCTCCCACAGTAGCCCGGCCGTGATCTCCCCCGCCTCCCCCTCGCGGTACAGCCGGACGTACGCCGAGGATGCCGCCTGCATCAGCGCCCCGCCCAGGAGCCCGAAGACGATGGACCCGGCGTAGGTCCAGTTGAACATGTCCAGCGAGCCGATCTGCGCTGGATTCGCGATCTGTCCGCCGACGCTCCTCAGCCACAGCGCTGAGGACAGGGCGCTCGCCAGCAGGACCGGCACCACGAGTGCCAGGTAGCTCGTCGCCAGTTCGCGAGCGTTCTGGCGAACGAGCGCGAACGTCGCGTTGAGCGCCGAGCCGACATCGCGGAACTGGCGGAAGGAGATGGCACCTTGGTCGGGAACGCTACGCACGGGCGCTACGGGCTCGCTGAGCCGGGAGGAGAATGAAGTAGAACACGAGGAATGCGGCCGATCCGCCGATCACGAGCACGCTCGCCCACAGCGGCATCTCCGTGCG
>JBCDLV010000337.1:0-3755 GCA_038744895.1 Bacteroidota bacterium
CTCGGGGCCGAGGCGGAGGGCTTCCGCCACCTCCAGGCGGCCCTCGCAGCCGGACCGCAGGCGCCGCAGGTGGTGCTCGTCGGCGCGCCGGGCGCCCACGCGGGCAAGAGCCTGGTGGCCACGAACCTGGCAGTCGTCGCGGCCCAGGCTGGCCGCCGCACGTTGCTGGTCGACGCCAACCTGAGGCACCCGGCCATCGGCGCCCTGCTGGGCCTCGGGGAGCACCCGCTCGGCGAGGGGCCCGAGGGATCCAACTTCGTGTACTGGAGCACGGCCTCGCCTGGCCTCTTCGCCATGACGCCGCGCGAGGTGGCCCAGCGCCCGGACCAGATGTGGTCGCCAGACCAGGTCGGCGAGCTGCTCGCCAACCTCCGCGACGCCTTCGACCTGATCCTCATCGACACGCCCGCGGCCCTCGCCTCGGCGACGCCCACCCTGCTGGCGCCCCACGTGGACGCCGCGCTCCTGCTGGCGGAGGCCGACACGACGGACCTCGACGCCATGGCTCAGGTCGCCACCGAGCTGTCGCAAGTCGGGCTGTCTCGCATCGGCGCGGTGCTCAACAAGTTCGACGCCCGTCGCGACGCCCGCTACCGCAGCACGGCCGCTGTGCGCCACGGCATGATCGGCTAGCGGCGGCCGGCCCTCGACAGAATCCAGCACGCCAAGCCGACCACCGCCCCCGCTGGCGGACCGCCAGCAGACTGACCGAATCCTTCTCAAGAACCCGCACGCCGACACCGATACCTCGGCGGGCCGATCCCTCCCGATTCATGCGTTGCCTCCTCCTTGCATTCGCACTGGCACCCGCCCTCGCCGTCGCTCAGCCAGTCGACCGGCCTGTGACCCGGATCGGGCAGAGTGAGCAGACCGTCAACACGGCGCCGGGCTACTACCAGCACCACCTGCCAGGCGAGGCCACGATCCAGGTCCAGGTGTCTGGCAACGTCGTCAGCCCCGGGCTTTACGAGATCGCCGACGAGACGGACCTGCGCCAGCTGCTCTCGCTCGCAGGCGGCCCGCAGGTCGATATCCGTGACCCGCAGCGCGACCGCCGCGTCGAGCTTCGCCTGATCCGTCCCGGGACGGGCATGATCTATGGCGCGCTCCTGACCGACGCCGCCGCGAACCCCGACCGCATTCCAGTCCTTCGCCACGACGACTCGCTCCTCATCGAGGTCGTCGACCGGCGCCGGTTCGGGTGGCAGGACGCCGCGACGATCATCGGCGCTGCCGGCACGGTGGCGTTCCTCTTCCAGGTGCTCGGCGGATAGCACCGTCCGCTTTGTCCCGCTGGCGGCCTCCGCCGCTGGCGTCTTGTCCGCATGCCCCAGCCCTCCCAGACGACCGCCGAGCCTGACGGCCCGCCGTCCGCGAGTGGGATGCGGTCGTGGCTGAGCAAGGGGTCGTGGACGGTCCTCGACCAGGCGCTCTTCGCCGGCGCCAACTTCCTCATCAACGTCCTTCTCGCGCGGACGCTGTCCCCGGAAGCCTACGGCGCCTTCGCCGTCGCCTTCGTGGTGTTCCTGCTGGTAGGCACCATCCACGGCGGCCTCTTCATCGAGCCGATGCTCGTCTACGGCTCTGGTCGGTTCGAGGGGCGGACAGCCGCCTACCTCCGGACGCTCCTCCGCGGGCACGTCGCGTTCGCGATGCTCTCCGGCGCCCTGCTGGCGACCATCGGCGTGCTGGCGTGGGCCCTCGGCGAGCCGTCGGTCCTGTCGGAGTTCCTCGTGCTCGGTGTCGCGTCGGGCTTCATCCTGGCGCTGTGGCTGCTGCGCCGCGCTTGCTACGTGGTGGACAGCCCCCAGTGGGCCGCCGGCGCCGGGACGCTCTACGTCGTGCTCCTGCTGGCGGGCGTGTGGGCGCTTTCGTCGCTCGACTATCTGACTGGCGCGGCCGCGCTGGTCCTGATGGCGGTCGGATCTGTCGCGGCGTCGGTCGTGTTGGCGCGCCGCCTCGGCGTCTTCGCCGCACGCCCGGACCGCCAGCTGGCGGCGGACGCGCGCCGCGTCCATGCCGACTATGGCCGATGGGCCGCCCCGACGGGCGTGCTGGAGTGGATCCACGGATCGCTTCCGCTGCTGGTGCTTCCGCTCTTCGTCGGGCTGGAGGGAAGCGGAACGCTACGTGCGCTCTACAACCTGGCCATGCCGGCGCTCCAGGGGTTCGCAGCGCTGGCTGTTTTGGCCGTTCCCATCTTCGTCCGCGCCCGGTCCGAGGGACGAGGCCGCGCCGTGGCTCGGTCGTGGGGCGGCGGCATCATCGGTCTGGGCCTGCTCTACGGCTCGCTCACGCTGGCCGTCGGGCCCTGGGTGGTCGATGTGCTGTACGATGGCAAGTACCCACTCGGGGTGGCAGAGCTCGTCTGCCTGTCCGTGCTTCCCGTCGTCGCGGCCCTCAGCGGGGTGCTGATGGCGTGGTTGCGGAGCGGCGAGCGCCCGCGGGCCGTGTTCGTGGCGCGCGCCTGGGCCGTCGGCGTGACGACGACCGTCGGCGTCGGGCTGACGGCTGCGTTCGCAGTCGTCGGTGCCCTGCTGGCGGACGTGCTCTCGCTCGCCGTCGAGGCCGTCGCTCAGGCCGTCGCCATTCGGCGCGGCCCCCGCGCAGACACGCCTGAGCCTGGCGCCAGCGGGGACGGCGTCGGTCGGACGCGTCTCCGCGTGTTCATGAATGCCTACGCGTGTCGGCCGGGCGCAGGGTCCGAGCCCGCCGTCGGGTGGCACATGGTGACCGCGATGGCTCGTCACCACGACGTGTGGGCGGTGACCTACGAGGGTAACCGGGCATCCATCGAGGCTGAACTGGCCGAGCGGCCGGTTCCTGGCTTGACCGTCGTCTATGCGTCGCTTCCGTTCGAGCGCCAGCGGCACCTGCACGGCGAAGCGCGCCACGGCATCCCCGAGCAGGTCCACTACATCGCCTGGCAATGGGCAGCGGCGCGCGTAGCGCGCAGGCTCCATGCCGAGGTCGGGTTCGATCTCGCGCACCACGTCACCTTCGTCAAGTACTGGACGCCGAGCGCCGCACGCAGCCTCGGCGTGCCGTACGTCTGGGGTCCGGTCGGTGGCGGAGAGGCGACCCCCGATGCCTTTGTGCCGGCGCTGTCGGATGCTGGCGCCCGCTACGAGCGCCAGCGGGCCCTCGCGCAGCGCGTCAGCGAGTGGCTGCCCGGCGTCCGGTCGACGGCCCGGAAGGCCGCTCGGTCGTTCGCCACGACCGATGCGACCGCGGCTCGACTGAAGCTCCTCGGTGCCGACCCCGTCGAGGTGCGCAGCGCGATCGGCCTGTCCCGCGACGAGCTGGACCAGCTGGCGTCGGTCCCCGACGTGAGCGATGGCCCGGCCCGGTTCGTCACCATCGGCCGCCATCTGGCGTGGAAGGGGTTCGCCTTCGCCATCGAGGCGTTCGCGCGCGTCGCGGACGATCCGGACCTCGACAGCGCCGAGCTGTGGATGATCGGGGACGGCCCGGAGCGCGACCATCTGGAGGCTCTGGCCTCGTCCCTCGGCGTGGCCGACCGCGTTCGGTTCACCGGACGGATTCCACGCGACGAAGTCCTCGATCGCCTCGGCCACACGCGGGCCCTCGTGCACCCTAGCCTCCACGACTCAGGCGGTGGCGTGTGCCTGGAGGCGATGGCGGCGGGCCGCCCCGTCATCGGGCTCGACCTCGGCGGGACCACCGTCCACGTCGGCGATACCGGTGTCCTCGTCCCTGCCCATACGCCGGGGCAGGCCACGACAGACCTCGCC
>JBCDLV010000338.1:0-3754 GCA_038744895.1 Bacteroidota bacterium
CCTCGACGTGTACCTGACGGAGAAGACGGCGAACGCGACGCGCGCGAAGGTGCAGCGGGCGATCAAAGAAGGCCGTGTGGACGTCAACGGGACACCGGCCAAGAAGGCGTCCTACCTCGTCCAGCCCGGCGACCGTCTGCTGTGCCGGATGGTCCGGATGGCACCGATCGAGGTCGTGCCGGAGAACATCCCGATCGACGTGGTCTACGAGGACGAGGCTCTTCTCGTCGTGGACAAGCCTGCGGGGATGGTGGTTCACCCGGCCTACGGCCACCCGTCGGGTACGCTCGTGAATGCGCTGCTGTGGCACGTCGGCGCGGGGCCGCTTCAGGCGGACGACATGGAAGACGCCGACGACGAAGACGTTGGCCTCGCGGTCGCGTCCGCCGGGCCTCGGTTCGAGGGGGATCTGACCGTGCGGCCGGGACTCGTCCACCGCCTCGACAAGGACACAACGGGCCTTATGGTGGTCGCCAAGAACGACATCGTGGCGGCCGATCTCGGGCGGCAGTTTGCAGCGCGGACGATCCGCCGCCGCTACCTCGCGCTCGTGTGGGGCGTCCCGAAGCCGCCAGCGGGCCGGGTTGAGGGGTGGCTAGGGCGGAGCCCCAGGGACCGCAAGCGCATGGCGACGCGGCCCGAAGGGGAGGGCAAATGGGCGGCGACCAACTACGAGACGGTCGAGCCGTTTCGACACCTCGCGCTCGCGCGGTTCCAGTTGGAGACCGGACGGACACACCAGATCCGCGTCCACGCGGCCTCGATCGGGCATCCCGTGTTCGGAGACGCCACGTACGGAGGCGACCGAATCGCTGCAGGCCCGGCCCTCGGCAAACGAAAGGCGTTCGTGCGGAACCTGTTGGAGGCCCATCCGCGTCAGGCCCTCCACGCTCACACGTTGGGGTTCACCCACCCGACGACCGGCGCCGATATGGACTTCGACGCCCCGCTCCCTCCCGATACCACCGCTCTCGTGGACCGCGTCCGCGAGGTCGAAGGCTGACGCCATGCCCACCCTGCCGTCCTTCGTCGACCTTCTGGCCCCTGAGCGCATTGCAGTGTGCGTCGAGGCAGCATCCAGGATGGACGTGATCGCCGGGTGCGCCCAGCGCATCTCGGCGTCGGACCCCGCGATCGACGCGGAGCAACTGGTCGCTGATCTCCAGGCCCGCGAGGCGACACTCTCGACGGGCGTGGGGGACGGCATCGCGATTCCGCACGCCCGGACGCCAGCGGTGACGCGCACGACCGCAGCCGTGGCGACCCTCCAGACGGCGGTCGACTGGGACGCCATCGACGGTGCACCGGTCGATCTGGTGGTCGTCTTCGCGGGGCCCAAGGGCGACCGCGCGGCCCACATTCGCCTGCTGGCGCAGATCTCCCGCGTGCTCAGCACCAGCGGGGTCCGCCAGCAGCTGGCAGCGGCGCGCACAGAGGCCGAGGTGCTCGACGCGTTAGCAGCCGCCGAGGGGGCGGTCGTCGAGTAGTCGCGCCGCTCCTCACCGCGCAGCGACGCGGCCCGGTGGCCGAGGCTCGTTTTCGCACGATGCGGACGGCTGGCGATGGGCGCCAGCGGGAGCTTGGATGTGCGCAGACCCCCTCGCTGACATGGCCTTCCAGACGATCCGAGGCACCTTCGACATCCTGCCTGATGCCCACGATTCAGGCGGGTCTGCCGTGCCTGGCTCGGCGGCCTGGCGCCACGTCGAGAGCGTTGTGCGAGGCGTCATGGCGAGGTTCGCCTTCGAGGAGATCCGCACGCCCATCCTGGAGCCGGTCGATCTCGTCGCCAGAGGGGTGGGAGGGACCACCGACATCGTCAGCAAGGAGATGTTTACCGTCGAGCGGACACGCGAGACGTACGTCCTCCGACCCGAGGTCACGGCGCCCGTCATGCGCGCCTACCTCCAGCACCACCTGGACCAGCGAGGCGGGGCGCAGCGGCTGTTTTACCTCGGCCCATGCTTTCGAGCCGAGCGCCCTCAGAAGGGCCGGTTCCGGCAGTTTCACCAGTTCGGGACCGAACTGCTCGGCTCCGACGATCCCCGTGCGGACGCAGAAGCCATCGCCAACGTCCGCGCGGTCTACGACGCGTTCGGCGTCGGCCGCACGCGGCTTCGCCTCAACACACTCGGCGACGCTGCGGACCGCCCGGCCTACCGAGACGCGCTGCGCCAGTACTTCGAGCCCTACGCCGACGTGCTCTCGGAGACGAGCCGCCAGCGGTTGGAGTCCAACCCGCTTCGGATCCTCGACACCAAGGACGAGCGCGAGCGAGAGCTGCTGGGCGACGTCCCCAAGATGATCGACTACGTCGGCGCCGAGGCGCGAGAGCACTACGAGGCGGTCAAGTCGCTGCTGGACGCTCTCGCAGTGCCCTACGTCGAGGACCCGCTTCTCGTCCGAGGCCTCGACTACTACTCGCGGACGGTGTTCGAACTGGAGCACGACGCGCTGGGCGCCCAGGGGGTTCTCGCCGCTGGCGGTCGCTACGATGGCCTGGCGCAAGCGGTGGGGAGCAAGCGCCCGGTGCCGGCGGTCGGGTACGCAGCGGGCATCGAGCGGCTCTTCATCGCGCTGGCGGCCGAGGGCTACGTGCTCCCCGAGGCCGACGGTGCCGACGTGTTCATCGTGACGCGCGGCGATGCTGCCGAGCGCGCCGGGTTCAGCCTGGCCCAGACGCTTCGCCAGGCCGGTCTCTCCGTCGACTTCGCGCTCGGCGGACGGTCGATGAAGGCTCAGATGAAAGCTGCGGATCGTTCCGGTGCCGGGACGGCCGTGGTCCTCGGTGACGACGAACTCGCCGCTGGCGAGGCGCAAGTGCGCAACCTCGAAGCGGGAGAGCAGCGAGCCGTACCTCTCGGCGAACTGGCGGTCACCCTCACGCGCGAACGGTAGTCCCCAGCCGTTTCGACTCGGCTAGCTTCTGGCTCACCCCCGCCCGGCCATGTACCCGCGGATCAACGACTTCTTCAGCGAGAACTTCGGGCTCGACATTCCAGTCCCGCTGAATACGTTCGGCTTGATGGTGGGTGTGGCCATCTACGTGGCGACAATGATGTCGCAAGTCGAGGTGGACCGACTCTACGCGAAGGGACTCTTCAATTCGGTGCGTGCCAAGGTGCGCGACAAGAAGGGGCGCGAGAAAGTGGAGCAGACCAGCCCCTCCGCACTGATCTGGACCATGGCCCTGCTGGCGGGTGGGTTCGGCGTCGTGGGAGCCAAGCTGTTCCACATCATCGACTACTGGGACGAGTTCGTCCGCGACCCGTCGATGCTGTTTGCCAACGCTGGCCTCACCGTCTACGGCGGGATCCTGGTGGCAGCAGTCGCCATCCTGTGGTATGCCCACAAGAAGGGCATCCACAAGGCCCGCCTCGCCGACGCCATCGCTCCCGGGCTGATGCTGGCTTACGGCATCGGCCGGATCGGTTGCTACCTCTCGGGCGACGGTGACTGGGGCGTGTGCTCATCTCTGGCCGACAAGCCCAGCTGGATTCCCGCGTGGCTGTGGAGCGAGACGTTTCCCCGTGCATACGTCGGGATGGATCCCGTCCAGTACAACGAGGTCGTTCGAGGGGAGGTGTGCGCCATCGCGTCGCCAGATGGCGTGTACCCGACGATGCTGTACGAGTTGGCGATGGCCGCGGTGCTCGCCGCGGTCCTTTGGGTCGCACGCAAGCATCCCTTCAAAGCCGGTTGGGTGATCTCGCTCTACGGTGTCCTCGCAGGCCTCCAGCGGTTCGCGATCGAG
>JBCDLV010000339.1:0-3739 GCA_038744895.1 Bacteroidota bacterium
CGCACGGCAGCGCCAAGCGCCTTCAGGTCCGTCTTCTCCGAGCGGTTGACGGGCATGATGGCGCTCCGCTGCGGATCCGTGGGCGCGTGGAGGCTGATCGCGAGTCTCGCGCCCGGGACGCGCCCATCGGCCTGGTCATCCGCCAGCTGGCGGATGCGCCTTGCGAGCCCGACCGTCGACACCGTGATTCGCTTCGGCGATAGGCCCAGCCCGTCCGCCAGCAGGTCCAGGCTTCCGGTCACGGCTCGGTAGTTCTGGAGCGGCTCGCCCATGCCCATGAACACCACGTTCGAGATGCCGCGGCCAAATAGCTCGTGCGCGATCCGGTTCATGGCGTGGGCTTGCTCCGCGATCTGTCCCGCCGTCAGGTTCTCCTGGAAACCCATCAGGCCGGTCGCGCAGAACGTGCAGCCCATCGCGCAGCCGACCTGAGAGGAGACACACACGGTCAGGCGCTTCGCCGTCCCGTCGTCTCGGATCTCCGGGATCAGGACGGTCTCGATGTGCCGCCCGGACGGCAGCCTGAATAGGCTCTTGATGGTCCGGTCGGTAGCCTGCTGGCGCTTGACCTCGACGAGGGACCCGATGGATGCCGCATCCGCCAGCCGCGTGCGGAACGCCAGCGGTAGATCCGTCATCGCGTCGAAGGAGCGGGCGCCCTTCTCGTGGACCCACTTGAACAGCTGGCGCCCGCGAAACCGAGGCTCGCCCAACTCTGTGGCCAGCGCTTGGAGCGCGGCCTCGTCGAGGGCGAGAAGATCGGGGCGGGAGGTCGGCATGCACAAAGAAACGGCCGGATCCGCCCTTTCGGTTTCTTGTATCGTGAAGCGGCAGAGCGGGGTACATGAATCCCAGCTCGCGACACACCTCACCTCCGATGCGCATGCGACACCTCGTGCTTGCAATGGCTCTCATGCCTGTGGCAGTCTCGGCACAGAGCGACCCTGTCCCGGTCCGGTACGTCCCCAGTTCGAACGGAGCCGAAGGGTGCTACGCCCAGTGGACCACCCGCTCAGCCGTCCGTGCCTACTCGGCGCCGACCTCCATGAGCCGGCACATCCGGACGGTTGGTGCCAATCGGAGGATCGACGCCAACGATTACACCGAAACCATCGAAGCGACGCTGGAGTCGGGACTCGCGCGTGTCCGGCAGGCGGCGACGATCCAGGCGCGACGACTCTCGCCTCAACAGGACGTGTCGCTGCAGGTCGAGGTGGGCGACGAGCTGAGCATCGTCGGATACGGTGCGGAGGGCTACCTCTTCTTCGAGTACGAGAATCTGGTGTATGGCGCCTTCCTGAACGGTTTCTACGGCACGGGCGACCCGGTCGAGGACATCCGCCGGCCGGTCCAGGAGCGGTGGGTCCGTCTCATCGAGCACGGAGAGGACCGTCCGGCAGCCTGGCTCAACACGGCGGAGGCGGGTGTCGTGCCGAGAGAAGCGTTCTGCCTGTAGTCACAGGGCCCACAGCAGTGCCGCGTATCTCGCTATGCGGAGCGACGCCACGATCGCGGTGAAGAGCGCCAGCGGGACCTTCCCTACGCCAGCCGCCACCGTCAGCGGGTCGCCGATGATCGGCAACCAGGACAGGCCGAGGATGGCGACGCCGTAGCGATCGAGCCAACGGAGTGCTCTGCGCCCTGCGCGAGACGCTTCGAGGCCAGCATGGGCACGCTCGCGCGCCAGCCGGCCCATTCCATAGTTGACGAGGCATCCGGCGGTGTTGCCCACACCCGCCCATACCAGGGCAGTGACGGGAGATAGCCCCGCAGCTATGGCGGCGATAAACGCGGCCTCTGACGATACGGGCACCAGCGTCGCGCCTACGAACGCCGCCGCGCAGAGACCAAACGCACCGTAAAGCTGAACCCATTCGGCCAGCTCGGGACTCATCGCCTGGCTGTCGCGATGGCTCCCCACAGGGCGACGGCTGCGATGCCAACGGTGACCACGGCGCACAGCTCGAGGCCAAGAGAGGTGCCAGGAATGCTCTCGGGAACGCCATGCATCCCGTAGCGCAGCAGGCCTACACCATACGTCGCCGGGTTCAGACGCATCGCGGTCGCCACGACCCCGTCGGCGCCGTTCTCGGGGAAGAACGCGCCTGACAATAGCCAGATCGGGACCAGCAGCACGTTCATGAGTGCATGGTAGGCCCGTGTCGACGACAGCCGCCACGCCATCACGAACCCGATGGATGTGAACGTGACCGCTAGCATCACGCCTGCGGCGATCGCCAGCAGGGTGCCGGCGAGACCCGGCCACAGACCGACGGTCGGGCCGAGAAGTCCGATGAGTACAGCCTGCCCGACCGCGAGCGTCGACCCGCCGAGCACCACGCCGAGTACCAGAACGCTCCGAGGTTGCGGGGCTACCAGGACAGCTTGCAGGACGCCAGACTGACGATCCTCGACCACCGACAGGGTCGAGTAGATGGCAGTAAACAGAACGGTTAGCGCCACCATGCCCGGGAGCAGGTACTGCAGGTATCCCTCGTCGGAACCAGGAACGCGCACACTCTCCGCAAAGCCGAACCCAAAGACGACCCAGAACAACAGCGGCTGCGCGAGCACGCCCACGACGCGAGCCCGGTCGCGCAAAAACGTCACGACCTCGCGGCGCCACAGGGCGAGGACTGCGCTACCCATCTGCCCTGGGCTCCTCGCCGACCGCTGCTGCGAAGACGTCCGACATCTGCACGGAGCGCGCGGTCACCGACGTCACGTCCTCGGAGTCGTACAACTCGGTCACCACCCTGCTGGCGTCTGGAACCGTCAGCATCACGCGTCCACCGATCACGCGCCCCCCAGTGCGATCCGCCAGCGGGCCTGGGGCGGGCGTGTCCAACCAGACGGCATCGCCACCGAGGCTGTCCGTGAGCTCCGCTGGCGTTCCGTCCGCGACGATCCGTCCCTCATGGAGAATGACGACTCGGTCACACCGCTCCGCTTCGTCCATCAGGTGCGTCGCGATGACCTGCGCGCCGTCCGCGCGTCTGCGGTCGAGAAGAGACCAGAACGCCTCGCGGGCGAGGGTGTCGAGACCGGTCGTCGGCTCGTCCATCAGGGCGAGGGCGGGACGGTTCAGCAGAGCCCGCACGAGGTCGAGCCTGCGGGAGAGCCCGCCGGAGAGCGTGCCCACGCGATCCTCCGCGCGCTCCGAGAGCCCAGCGTCGGAGATGGCCTGGCGAATCCGGTCGGGTTGAGCCGGTCGCTCGATACTGGTCAGCGCCGCTTGGAGGCGCAGCGTCTCCGTCACCGTCAGCGCAGAGTCCACTGCGAGGTGCTGGAACACGACGCCGATGTGGGCACGAGAGCCGGCCGGGTCATGACGGATGTCGGATCCGCACACCGAAACGACGCCGTCCTGAACCGCCAGCAGGCCCGATGCGAGCCCGAGCAGCGTCGTCTTCCCACTCCCGTTCCGGCCCAGCAGCGCCACCCGCTGGCGCTCGCCGATGGAGAGAGTGGCACCGTCCAGCGCGAGGGCGTCGCCGTAGCGATACCGGACTTCGCGCACGTCGAGCGCAGCCGTCACCTCAGGAGGAAGTCGGCGACGGCCAGGACGAAGAACGCGGGGACGTACGCGATAGACGCCAGCAACAGGCGCCGGGCCCGGGCGTCGTCAGGCTCCGAAAAGAAGGAGAAGGCAGGAATCGTGAACAGGGTGCCCAAGCCCCCCATCCCGATCAAAAAGAGCATGCCGGTCTGGCCGAGCGCTGCCGGAAGAATCCCGGCG
>JBCDLV010000340.1:0-3739 GCA_038744895.1 Bacteroidota bacterium
CGCATCACTGAGGTCCGCTGGCGTGCTCTGCCCGGGCCGGTTGTCCAGGAAAAGCCCCTCGAAGTTGACACAGTCCGGCGGGAGAACCACCAGGTCCCCCAGCGTACCGGCCTCCGCCAGCGGGGCAAGGGTTGCGAGGAAGCTCTTGAAGTTGAGTAGGCCGCTCACGGTGACGACTTCCCCGAACAGCCGGTTGTCGCAGGCGACGACCTCCACCTCCAGACCCTCCACGCGGGAGAGAACCGGAACGACTCGTTCTTGCAATAACGGAGTCGTCAGCGTGCCGCTTACCATCGTCACCCGCTTGCGCTCGGGGAGCGCCTCCGGGAAGTCCTCGGACTGGAACGCCAGCTCGTCCAGGAAGTCGCGGCTCATCCCGACCCCGTTCTCCATGAGCGGGTACCCGTCGTAGTCCTCCTCGTCGGGAAAGTCCAGATCGGCCAGGAGATACACCTCGTCGGACAGGTAGACGAACCCCCTCCCGATCCGCTCGCGGAACCACGCTTGCCAACGCGCCACCTCGCGCGCCAGCTGGCGAGCTTCGGCGGGGGCCACCGGGCGCAGGCTGGTGAGCTTGCGGCGGTGGGCCGTGAGCCCGACAGGCACGATGCTCACGGAGTAGAGCTGCTCGTGCAGGGCGTACAGGTCCAGGATGGTCCGCACGAGTTGTCCGCCGTCGTTGTAGCCCGGCACGAGCACGATCTGAGCATGAAGCTCGATGCCGTGGTCTGCGAGGTAGCGGAGCTTCTCGGCCTGGCGATCTCGCGTCCGGTGGCCCATCATGGCCGCGCGGACCTCGTCGTCGGTGCAGTGGACGGACACGTAGAGCGGGCTGAGGCGCTGCTCGACGATCCGACGAAGGTCGCGATCCCGGAGGTTCGTGACGGTGATGTAGTTGCCGTAGAGGAACGACATCCGGTAGTCGCCGTCGCGGAAGTAGAGCGTGTCCCGCAGTCCGACGGGATTCTGGTCCACGAAGCAGAAGACGCAATCGTCGCCGCAGGTCTTGATTCGGAACTCCTCCAGCTCCACCCCGAGCGGTGCGTCCGGCTCCTTCTCCACGACGTGCTCCGTGAGCGAGCCTCCCTGGCGGACTTTCAGCCTCAGGATCTCCTCCGTCGTCTTGAAGCGAAAGTCGAGTTCATCCTCTACGGGCTCCCCGTTGATCGAGAGCACCTGGTCCCCCGGTGCCCAGCCGAGGCTGTCGGCGAGGGAGCCGGCATCGATGGATGAGATTCGAACGGGCACGTCGGGTGTGTGCGGGGTGCGTCCAAGAACGGGGGTGAACGAGAATCGACGACCCATCGTCCGTGAAGCCTCGTTTGGTTTTCTAGAGGTTCGGGCCTCCGCTGGCGTGTGGCGGGCTCCTCGCGTTCACCTGCTCTTGGGTACGGTCGCCAGCGGGGGCTCCGTATCTTGGGTCCATGCGCCCGTAGCTCAGTTGGATAGAGCGTTGGTTTCCGGTACCAAAGGTCAGAGGTTCGAATCCTCTCGGGCGTACGCACCCTCAGCCTCCCCACAGGCTGGGGGTTTTGCTTTGACTCCCCCACCGACGAGTTGCCTCAGCGAACCTTCGTCACGGGGATCGCTAGCCGGTCCGTAGCGCCATCCAGCACGAACAGGTACACCCCAGGCGCCAGCGGGCGTCCCTCGACGCGGATCCTCAGCTGGCGCCCCGCGATGAGGACGGTGGTGCCGTAGTCGGCCACGCGTCGTCCTAGAACATCGACCAGAGACGCGCGGACGGCGAGTGGAGCCGTGCTCGTCACGAGTAGCGTGGTGCCCTCTTGGAACGGATTCGGTCCCAGCTGGCGCACGTCCAGCGACGGCTCGACGTCGGGTAGGTCACCGACGCGCTCGGCGCATGCGCCAGCGAGGGTCCACCCGATGTCCGCGAGGATGGCGCAAACTGCAATGCCTGGCTCCGACACGACTTCTTGGCGTGCGATGAACGGCGTCATCAGCCCGTCCGGGGTGCCTGTGGGGTACGCGTCTTCGTCGAGGTGAGACAACGAGCCGCCCGGCGTCCAGCGAGGGGGAGCAAACAACGGCACCGGGTTGGTCACCGCCTGAGCGACGGCACGGCCGAAGAACCGCAGTTCGGACTGGAGCGCCTGCGCGAGTGCGAACGACTCTTGCGGGTACACGTCGGCGTCCAACACCGCCGTCCCGTCCACGTCCTGGACGTTCAGATCGTAGCTGAACGGAAAGCCTCCCTCACTGCCGAGCACGCCGACTCCGCTGCGAACCTCTAGAGACCCGATGAACCCGAGGCCGTGTGCCAGTTCGTGAAGCACGACCGTTGTCAGGTCGAACTGGCCGTCGCCCGGTGGCTCCTCGTCGAAGTGCCACGATGGAAAGTCACTGTTGAACAGGGCGTTGATGTCTGCCCCCTCTCCCAAGTCACGCCCTGCGAAGGCGTCTGCGAGTGCCGAGGGGTACCACACATCTCGCGCCGGTGCGCCATCGAAGTTGCGGAACAGGAGCGGCCCCGCCGAGCCGAGCGTTGTGGCATCCAGCGTCGTCCAGGTCGCCAGGACCCGAATCGTCTGCTCGGTCCGGATGAGGCACGACCATACGTCCACGGCACGCTGGAACGAGGTCTGAGCCTCCGCGGGGAAACCGACGTACTCGACATCGAACTGGGCACCGTCGGTGGCTGGATCGCAGGTCGGCGTACTCCGCTGGCGAAGCTGCTGCTGCCAGAGTGGTGCCGAGTGCTCGACGGCAGGCATCGGCGCGAGGTGAACCGGGCCCATGACCTCGTGCTGCGCAGAGGCAGGCGCCAGCAGGATCACCCAGAGGCCCAGCGCGAGCGCGACTCTCATCGTGCCACAGCGAAGCCGAGCGCGCGCGTCCCCGCTGGCGTGCGCGCCCGAGCCCAGTACACACCAGCCGCGAGCGTCGAGACATCGACTGCGATCTCGGAGTCTGCCGCCAGCGGGCCCGAGTGGGCCACGCGTACGACACGTCCACGCGCATCCACGATGTCGACCGTCGCGTTGCCGGCAGTCTGCTGGCGAAGCTCCAGGGTGATCCGCGTTGCGGCCGGGTTGGGCCCGACCAGGCGGAGAACGAGGGGCGAGCTCTCGACGCTCGCCTCACCGTCCGTCGTGAGCAGCCGGCAGCCTGGGCCGAGGTCCCACCCCATGTCGGCCAGGAAAGCACAGGTGATGTCTCCAGGGTCCCGGTGCACCTCTCCCCTAGCGATCTGCGGCGTCATCAGAGCCGCAGAGGTGGACCGAAACTCGTTCTCATCCCAATGGGAGAACGAACTGCCGACCACGAAGGACGCGGGAGCCCACAGGGGCGCGGCGTCCCCGAAGACCTGCTGCAGGATCGGGGCGCCGAGGACGAGATCCTGCCCGCGGAAGTAGGTGCTGAGCTGGGAGGACGGGTTGGGAAAGAGCGTCTGGTTCAGGAAGGATTGTCCAGCGCCGTTCTCGACGAACCGGTCGAACACGAGCGGGAAGCCAGTCGGATTCCCTCCGAAGTACCCCCAGCAGCCGATGTTTCGGACTCCCGTGCATTCGCGGCCACCGGTGCCATCGTCGACGAGTCCCGACCCGATGAAGCCGAGGCCGTGCGCCAGCTCGTGGAGCGCAATGGTGACGAAGTCGAATTGGCCCGCTGGCGGGTTGCCATCGAGGCCGAAGTAGAACGCCGGTTGGTTGCTGTTGAACGTGCCGACGATGTCGTAGAAAAAGTCCTGGTTCGGATTCGGGAACAGGTCCTCGCC
>JBCDLV010000341.1:0-3710 GCA_038744895.1 Bacteroidota bacterium
CGCCCGACGCCATCGACCGGGGCCAAGGAGTCGCGGGCGGCAGCGTAGACGGCGTCGGCATCCATCGCCAGCAGGCGGCGCACGTCGGCGAGGTGGAGGAGCACCGCGGGCGACGGAAGGGAATCCGCGAGCGCCTCGGCACGGGTCAGGGTTTGCCGCGTCGGCTCGATGCCCTGGGCCAACCCGGTGCCGAGCGCCCCTCTCAGCGCGTCGAGACGGTACGGATTGAGCGCCACCGCTTCTCGGTAGGCCTCGCCAGCGGCGGCGACCTCGCCTCGCTCTCGGGCCTCATCGCCCGCTCGCACCTGCCGGGTGTCCGAGGGGACGAAGTGCGGGCAGCGACGCTCGAACAACGAGGGCCGCGAGAACAGCCACTCTGCCACGGCCACCGCCTCGGGGTCCACTGCCCGCTGGCGCAGGTCTCGGTCCCACGACGACGCCAGCTGGGCCAGCGATTGGCCGAACGTCGGCGCGAACCGGCCCGAGCGGTAGGCCTCTTTGACGGGCTCTGGGCCGAACTCGTCCAGGAGCCACCGCACGAACGCGCCGTTGGCGGTGTACGCCACGCCAGACCGGGCCGTCCAGAAGCCGGTCGGCGACATCGTCCGGCGGACGGCCTCTGCGGGCGCGATGGCCCCGTCGCCGCTCAGCTCCGCGCCAGCGCGTACGAGCGCCTCAGGGCCCGGGAGGCCGTCGGGAGGCTCCAGCGCGACCGCCAGCCCTTCGACCAGCCCCACCGCTGGCGAGGCTCTGATCACAGGCATCCCGAACTCCCGAGCGAGCACGTGGACCAGCTCATGCGCCAGCGAGCGTCCCACCTCCTCCGTGAGCATGTGGACCTGGGGACTCGGCAGCCACACCGGGACCACGCTCGTCGTCCGCGACCCGATGAGGGCTCCTTTGGTGTCCGGGTCCGGGTACAGGTAGATGTTTACCGGCTCGTCGGGGACCACGTCCAACTCGCGGGCGAGCGTCTCGAAGCGGAAGAGCGCCTCCTCCGCGACCCGCTGGCGCTCGGCCTCTGGCGTGTCCGGCGCGAGGTGCAGCACCACCGGTCCCAGGTCCACCCGCTCGGACAGGACCGACTGGATGCCCGCCTCGGACTGCACGATGCCGAGCGGAGCGCCAGCGGCATAGCTCGCGCCGAGCGCTAGCAGGGCTGCGGCCGACATCCACGTCGACAACCGCGTCCTGTACCGTCGCCACGAGGCAATCGCCAGCAGCGAGGCCACCCACAGGAGCGTCTGCGCCTTGGCGGCGAACAGGCCGGGACGCATCGCCAGCTCCTCGTCGTAGATCGGGCCGACGACGCCACCGAACACGTGGCTGTAGGTGAACAGCTGTGGATGGAACCGCAGGTCCAGGACCACGCCCCCGAGGGCTGCGCCGAGCACGACCCCAGCGGCTGTCGCTCGAGGCCACCGAACATCAAACGCCGACACGGCCGCTCCGACAGCCAGCCCGAATAGCACGCTGGGCGGCACGAAGAGCGCGTAGAACGCGAGCCCCTGTGGCCACCCGCAGTTGGGCCTCCAGAGCATCGACGCCAACAGGAGCAGCAGCGGGACGCCGCTGGCGAGGAGAAGGCCGCGTGCGGCATCTGGGAGCGAGACGGAGGTCCCCACGCGGGTTCCCAGAATCGCCGCCCCGAAACATCCCACGCCCGCGATCACGGCCGACGACTCGGCGTGGAGCAGGCCGAAGACGGGGATCGGCCACAGCGCGAGGCAGACGACCGCGTAGGCGACGCTCATGCGCACCGCCAGCGGGCGGGCATCGCCTCGGAGCCAACGGGTCACTCGATGAGCGCCAGCGAGAGGCCGACTGCGAGCACCTGGCGGAGCTGGAGGTCGTCGCTCACGTCGGCGTCGAAGAGGGCGTCGGCGTTGAGCGTCACGTTGAGCACTTCGTTGACCTTCATGAGCAGCACGTTCTCGAACCGCAGGTCCGGCGTCTCGCCGAACTGATCGAACGCCTGGAAAGCCGCGAGCGTCGAGCGCAGCGTGACGTTGGGAAGGACCTCTCGGTCCAGCGCCACCTCCGCGTCCAGGCCGGCCTCGAATCGGATCGACTCATCCAGCTCGTTGCCGTAGACCGGACGCAGCCGCTCGATGGAGACGATGGTCTCCTTGGCGCCCAGTCCGGCCCGAGCCACGAATCCCCCACCGGGTCGGTACGCCACGCCGACGGTCTGGGACAGGATGAGTGGCGAGAAGGCATCCGACACCTTGAGCTCCTCCCCGGGGACCACTGTGAGAGACGGATACTCGTCGGCGCCCGGGTCATAGTCGAATCCAGGGGCGAACTGGGTCCGCAGCGAGAACGAGCCTGCCGGTCGGAGGGGATTGTCCGACGACCGCTCGGCGGTGACGACATAGCGGATAACGTCGAGGGCTTTCCGCGTCTCCAGCGTGTCCTGCTGGAGTATGCCGAGGGCGAGACGGAGCTGTTGTGTGGTCAGCACGTTGCCGAACACGCGGTCGAAGGCCCCGTCGATGGAGGACGTCAGCGCGAGGGCGTCGACGCCTCCCTCCTGCCAATTCGAAAAGGTGGACTGGCTGCCCGCCAGGGAGGCGACCAGAGACGAGCGCCAGCCGTCGTCGGCGCGGAGCGTGTCAGCCTCTTGCCCGCTGGCGGCGGCGCAGAGAAGAACCGAGAGGAAGATGGGGCGCATAGCGAAAACAGGAGGGGCCGCGCCACCATCGTGACGCGGCCCCATCCATGGAAGCGTGTCGACAGGCTAGTCGTTCTTCTTCTCCTGGACGTCCACGCGGATGTCCTGGGCGAGCTGCTTGAGCTCCTGCATGCCCTTGCGGACACGGGTGCCGGCGGCCTTGTTGCCCTTGTCGTAGAACTTGCGGAAGTCGTCTTCGAGCGATGCGACGTGCTCCTGGAGTTTGCTGTACATGTCAGCTATGCGGGGGGAGAGGGATGAGTGAGGGCGGGGAGGCAAAATCGGCCCCTGAAGCCCGCCAGGGGCTACAACATACCCTCAGGGGTGCGAAAGTGTCAAGGTTCAGACCGTCGGATCCCTACCGCACCCCTTCGATTCCAGCCCAAATCAGCCGGTTACGTGCCGAAGCGAGGCGCCGTCCGGCGCCCGCAGGAGGGCTCTGGGCCCGACACGAATGCTCCCTCCGCTGGCGATTCGGCGCACAGCGGCGAGGTCGGGCACGGCATTGCTGAGACCGTCCAACGTCACGTCTTCCGACAGCGAACGGTTCGACAGCGCCAGCGGGGGCAGGTCCAGGGCCGCAGCCAGCAGCGACACCGATCGAGCCGCATCCACCTCGACGACGGTCTCTCCGTCCATCGCCAACGCCGCGACGACGACCGTCACGCCCTGGCCGACCAGCGTCTGGAGCCACCCCACGCGTCCGACGCGAACGTCGTCGCCTGCGGCGAGGAGCCCGCGGTCGGTGCCCGCGACACGCACCACCGGCACGCCCGCCTCATTCAGCTCGTGCGCCAGCTGGCGATTCAGCTCCCGCGTCGCGCGCTCGACGGCCTCTCGTGCCTCGGCGTCCGGCGCATCCCACACGCCATCGGACGCGGTAGGCATCCTGCCGAGGGACTCCAAGGCCTGCTCGCCGGCTTCTCCGCTGCCGTGGACCAGGACGACCGCGCGTTTTCTCGCGGCCAGGTCGCGAGCCAGCCCGGGGACGAAAAGAGGGTCGCCGAGGAAGTACGGGTCGAGGTAGACGACGGGA
>JBCDLV010000342.1:0-3694 GCA_038744895.1 Bacteroidota bacterium
ACGAGGCCGGTCTGATCGTCCACCATGTAGCTGGCGATGACCGTGTTGAGCGGGATCCGGTCGCGGACGATGGAGAACTCTAGCGACTCGTTGAATCCCGGCCGCTCGACCACGATGTCGACGCGCGTACCACGGCGCCCCTTGAGTCGCGATTGCACGCCGTCCGTATCGATTCCAATGGCGCTCTCACCGTCGATCTCGACGATCCGGTCGCCTGCAGCGAGCCCGGCTTCGTCACTCGGCCCTCCGGCGATGGGCATGAGCACGACCAGCGTATCCGCGTCTTCGGGAGCCTCGACGAACTCGTAGTAGATCCCGATGCCGTCGAAGCTGGCGTTGAAGCTCTCGCGGACGCGCCGCATCTCCTCGGAAGAGATGTAGATCGAGTGTGGGTCGAGGCTTTGAAGCATCCCCTCGATGGCCGCCTCCGCTAGCTCGGACGAGTCGACGCTCTCGACGTAGTCGCGCGTGATGTACTCGTAGGCCTCTTGGATCTTGCGAAGTTGCTCGACGTCCTCCGACGCAGAGACGGCGTCTTGAACGGGGACGCTGATGAGGAGGCCGGCAGCCAGAAGGCCGGCGCCGACGATGGGGGCGAAGCGAGAACGGAGCATGGACGCGTGGGATTCGGCCCTCGGAACGGCAGCGGGGGGGCATTGGTGCCGGGTCGCTGCCGGATTCCTTTGGAAGGCCAGCCAGATTATCAAGATAGAAGGAGACCGACGGCCGAACGGCCCGATATGAGCCGACCGTTGCGATCCCGCTGGCGGAGGTATCGGATGGCGGCGGAACAAATCGAGGGCCGAGGAGGAACCCGTCGCCTGCATCCGCACATCGCCCGTGACCAACAAAGCCATCGCACGCCAGCTAAAGCTCACCGCGGATCTCATCGAGCTCACCGGAGGCAACCCATTTCGCGCGCGCGCTTACGCGTCCGCCTCTCGCGTCGTCGACCGCATGGACGAGTCGGCGCAGGCCCTCGCCGCCAGCGGAGACCTGGTCGGCGTCAAGGGAATCGGGAAGGGGCTAGCCGCGGAGATCGGCGAGTTCGTGGAGACCGGCGCGATGAGTGTCACGGAGTCCATGCTCCAAGCCCTCCCCCCAGGCTTGCCAGAAGTGCTGCGCGTCAAGGGGCTCGGCGTCAAGAAGGTGCGCGCGCTGTGGCAGGAGGCCGGCGTGACGTCCCTCGAAGACCTCGAAGCGGCCGCGGCCGCGGGTCGGTTGGCAGAGCTGCCGGGCTTCGGCGCCAAGACCGTCGAGAACATCCTGGGGGCCGTCGAGCAGCTCAAGGCGTACCGTGGGAAGGCCCACTTCCGAGACGCAGCACTCGCGGCGATCGCGCTTCGGGACACCCTCCGAGGCACCGGCATCCGCTGCGACCTCGCGGGGGCCGTCCGTCGGCAGTGCAACGAGATCGACAGGCTCGACCTGGTGGCCGCGGCAGAAGCCGAAGCGGTAGTCACGGCCCCGGACCTCGACCTCGTAGCGAGCGGCGAACGCCTCGACGGGACGCTCGCGTCTGGCATGCCGGTGACCGTCTGGCTCACGTCGGATGCAGCCTACGGTCGCGTGCTCTTCGAGCGCACCGGCCCGGACGAGCATGTCGACGCCGTCGCCGAGAGGGCCCCGCTGGCGGACGCGGCCGATGAAGACGAGATCTACGACGCCGCTGGCGTCGCGCCGCTCGCGCCCCCGCTCCGAGACGATCCCTACTGGCTGGAGTCGGGAGCGCGTCCCACGCTCGTTCGCACGGCCGACCAGCAGGGCACGATCCACAACCACACGACCGCCAGCGACGGGGCGTACACCTTGCGGGAAATGTGCGACGCCGCACGCCAGCGGGGCCTGCACTACTTCGGCGTGTGTGACCACAGCCGGAGCTTGCAGATCGCCCACGGGCTCAGCATCGACGCCCTGCGCCAGCAGATCACAGACGTTCGCCAGCTGACGGAGACGTACCGCGACGAAGGCGTCAACTTTCGCGTCTTCGCAGGCTCGGAGGTAGACATCCTGTCGGACGGTTCGATGGATTACCCGGACGAGGTGCTGGCGCAGTTGGACCTGGTGGTCGCGAGTGTGCACACAGGGTTTCGCATGTCCGAGGACGAAGCCACGGCACGGGTCGTCGCTGCCGTCTCCAACCCGTACGTCGACGTGCTCGGCCACCCCACCGGTCGGCTGCTGCTGCGCCGCGAGGGATACCCGCTCGACCACGAGGCGGTCTTGGATGCTTGCGCAGCCCACGGCGTCGCAGTGGAACTCAACGCCAGCCCGTGGCGACTCGACATCGACTGGCGGTTCCTGCGCGCGGCCACCGGGCGAGGCGTCCAGGTCTCGATCAACCCTGACGCGCACTCGGTCGACGGACTGGACGACGTCCGATGGGGCGTCGCCTCGGCTCAGAAAGGAGGCCTCACGGCAGCGCACTCCCTGACGGCCAAGTCGGCAGATGACCTGGCCGATTGGCTCGCGGCCCGACGGCCCGTGACGTGAGAACCTCTGAGTGAGGGCCGCGCGTTCGCCGCTTCTCATCTCGGTGCGGATCTAGCTTCTGCTCCCCTCTCCAGGCTCCGTGACTCGTCTCGTCCTCACTGCTGGCGTCGTGCTCACGGCTGTGGTCGTGCTCGCTGCCGCAGTCGGAGTTTTAGCCTACGGCACCGAGCCTACGCGCACAGGCACGCTCTCCATCGAAGGGCTCTCCGAGGACGTGACGCTCGCCTGGGATGACAGCGGCCGCGTGTGGGTCGAGGGCCCAGCGGAGGTCGCACTCGCCACAGGTCTGGGCTACGCTCATGCCGTCGACCACGGGTGGCCCGCGTCGCTGTGGAGACGTGCAGCGACGGGGACCCTCGCGGAGTGGTTCGGCGAGGAGGCCCGCGCCTTGGATATCCACGCGCGCACCCTCGGCTTCAGAGCCCTCGCGCGCCGAACGTATGAGACCCTCGACGCGGAACGCCGGCAGGTGCTCGACGCCTATGCACGCGGCGCCACGGCTGGCTTTTCGGAGCCCGGGGTAGTCCAGAGCAACCCGTTCATCGTCGTCGGAGCCGTCCCCGACGCCTGGCAACCGTGGGACGCTCTCGCCATCGAGAGGCTTCACATCTACCTGTCGGCGCCTGCCCTCGCGTCCGACACCAGCTGGCAGCGCGCGGCAGCGACCGACTCCGTCGTCTCTGAGTTCGTCGCGGCCGACTCCTCCTTCCGCGCGTTCCTCGGGGCCACCGGGGGCGGCTTCGATCGAGCCTACACGACGGACGCCGACACTGTCTCGGGGCAGGCGACGCTCGTCCATCAGGTCTCGGCGGGATCGTCGGCGCTTCCCCATCTCGCTCCTGCAGTCCTGCGATCGCCCGCTGGCGTCGCGACAGCCCTGACCATCCCGGGCACGCTGGCGAGCCCGAGCGGGTGGAGCGGCGGCATCGCATGGGCCCTGCTTTCCGGCTCCCGCCTTGAGATCGAGCGCTACGGCGGAACGCGGCCTCCGCCGGTGTTCAGCCGGATCGTCGAGCGCGACGGCGACGAGACGCTCCTGGAGGTCGCCCGCGACACGTCGGGCTTGGTCCTCCGCGCGGGTGCGGCCCCAGGCGCGGCGCCCGACACGACAGCCAGCGCCAGCGGGTGGCGGGTCCGGTGGCGCGGGTTCCGAGTGGGGACAGACCTGCCGGCCTTCTCGGCGCTCCGGTCGGGACAGCCA
>JBCDLV010000343.1:0-3677 GCA_038744895.1 Bacteroidota bacterium
CAGCGGTCTCGCCGTCCACATCGAACATCACGATGTTGGTGTCGGGCATCCGCAGCAGGCGAAGCCGGGGAAGCTCCTCGATGGTTTCCGCCAGCTGGCGTGCCCGTGCATGGTCTCTTCGGACGAGCGCGTGGTCGTCTTCCTGGAAATCATCTAGGGCGACCAGGGCCGCAGCCGCCAGCACGCCCGACTGCCGCATCCCACCGCCGAGCAGCTTCCGGGCCCGACGACCCTCGCGGATGTGTGTGACGGAGCCCGCCAGGACGGAGCCAACGGGAGCGCCGAGTCCCTTCGAGAGGCAGACGTTGGCGGTGTCGAACGGGGCCGCCAGAGTGTCCGTCGACTCTCCCAGTGCGACCGACGCATTCCACAGGCGAGCGCCGTCCAGGTGCAGCGCAAGGCCATGGCGCCTCGCGACCTCGGCCACCGGCTCCGTTGCCGCCAGCGGGACCGCGACCCCGCCCGCCTTGTTGACGGTGTTCTCGAGGCATACCAGGCGGGTGCGGGCCTCCCAATCGTGTGCTCCTTGGACCACGGACGTCACGTCCTCCGGTGAGAGGATACCCGACATGTCGCCAGTAGGTCGCAGACCGACGCCCCACAGCGCCGCTGGCGCGGCCCCTTCGTAGTGGTAGATGTGGCTGCGCTCGGCGACGACAGCCTCGTCCCCAGGGCGCGTGTGGATTCGAATGGCGATCTGGTTGCCCATCACGCCAGAGGGCACAAAAAGAGCGTCGTCCTTTCCCAGTAGCGAGGCGACCCGCTTCTCCAACTGGCGGACCGTCGGGTCTTCTCCGAACACGTCGTCCCCGACCTCTGCTTGCGCCATGGCCTGCCGCATGGCCGGCGTCGGCCGGGTCACGGTATCGGATCGCAGGTCAACAGGCATTCTGATACGTGAGAACGGGCGGGAAGGTATCGCCTCTCCGTGGGTCTGCCCGCTGGCGTGGTCGCAGCGCCAGCGGGGTTGCAGCGCCAGCGGGGTGGCTGCTCACCATCCCATCTGCTGCATCCGCGTCTGGATCCGGCTCGCCATGCGATTCATCTCCTGGGGTCGGCGTTCGAGCGGCGCAGGGAGGCAGGCGGCCAGTCGTGCCGCCTGATCTCGCGACAGCGCCCCTGCCGACGTTCCGTAGTGATGGTTTGCCGCGGACTCGATGCCGAACACGCCGGGGCCCCACTCCGCCACGTCGAGGTACAGTGACAAGATGCGCTCCTTCGGGAGGATCCACTCGGCGAGTACGGTGAGCGGTACTTCCGCGGCCTTGCGGATGACCGACCGGTGCGTCGTCAGAAACAGGTTCTTGACCAACTGCTGCGTGATCGTGGACGCGCCGCGCATGGAGCCACCGGTGCGCTGGGCGTCTTCGTAAGCCGCGCGCAGCTCGATGGTGTCGAACCCGTTGTGGGTATAGAACCTGGCATCCTCGCTCGCGACGACGGCGCGGCGAATGTCTTGGTCCTGGCTGCCGCCTCCGACGGGGCGGTAGCTCAGGTCGAACGGGTCTCCGTTGATCGCCGCTCCAACAGCGCGTTGAAGCTGCACGGTCGTGGCCGGTGGGTCAACCCACCGGTACGCCAGCAGCAGGAGCACGCACGCCAGCAGGTACCCTCCGAGCACGCCGGCCGTCCATCGCAGAAGTACCCAGTGCCAGCGCCTCCGCTGGCGAGAGCGGGCCACGTTACCGCGTGATCTCTAGGACCTCAAACTGGACAGCTCCCGCGGGCACCTTCACATCGACGACATCGCCGACCTCGCTGCCCAGGAGTGCCTTCCCGATGGGACTCTCGACTGAAATCTTGCTCTGCTTGATGTTTGCCTCCTGAGCGGCCACCAGGGTATAGGTTGCCTCCTTCTTGGCCTTCTTGTTCATGACGCGCACGTTCGAGAGGATGCGCGCCTTGGAGGCGTCCACCTCGTCCTCGTTCACGACGCGAGCACTGGCGACGGTCGTCTCGAGCTGTGCGATACGAGCTTCCAGGAGCCCCTGTGCTTCTTTCGCCGCGTCGTACTCCGCGTTCTCGGAGAGGTCGCCCTGGGCGCGAGCTTCTGCGATTTCCTGGGCGATTTTCTGGCGCTCAGTGGTCCGAGCTCGGTGGAGCTCGTCCTTGATGTTCTGGAGGCCCTCGGCGGTGAGGTATACGGTGGAGCTCATGGCAGCAGAGGAGGTCCGGGGGATCCGGCAAGGGCCGGAAAAAAAGCGCATCCCAGCGCGGAGGCCGGGATGCGAGGCGGATCGAAATATACGAATGCCGCTGCCTGGCGGCTTAGCCGCGGGCGCTGGACGAGTCGCGTCGCGCGAGGCGGCGTGGCGTCGGGGCAGTCTCGGATGGCGTTTCTGTCACGAGGCGCCGGGACATCCAGTAGCCGCCGCTCCAGTAGTTCGAGTCCATCGACGAGATGATGACACCGCGGCTGGACGAGGCGTGAATGAACTCGTCGTCGGAGAGGTAGACACCAACGTGTCGCACGCCACGACGACGGAAGAAGACGAGGTCACCGGCGCGAAGCTCGGAGCGATCGATCTCAACGCCTTCGTAGCGCTGGGCTGCCGTGGTGCGCGGGAGCTCGATACCCAGGTTGGCGCGGACGTACTGCTGGACGAACGCGGAGCAGTCGAGGCCTCGACGTGTGGTCCCTCCCCAGCGGTACGGGATTCCGATCCACCGGGGAGCGTCAGCGCGGAGCGCAGCGTTGGTCCGGGAGACCCAGAGCGCCTCGGCTTCGGCGGCCGACAGCCGCGATGAGACCGGCGTAAAGTCGACGATCTGGGGATTGGGCGCTCCGTCGCGGGCAACACGCCGAGGCGTGGGGCGGGAACGGATCGTGGAAGAGCGCTCCGCGCGTCGGGCAGGACGCCGGCGGGGGGCTGTCTCCTCGGCGTCCCGTTCGGGCGTCGGGGAGGCAGTCGAGCCGCCGGATGTCTGGGCCTGTACGGGAGCGTCTGCAGAGACCATCGCAACCGCGAGGGCCACCGCGGAGAGTCGCAAGAGCCAGGTCATGAAGAACAGGGTCGTGGTGGGAGAAAAACGAAAACGAAACTAGCGCCAGGCCAGGCCGTTGGGGAAAGCCAGGCCGACGCCGCCGTGAAGGCAAAGCTATGTCTCCGTGAACAGCAGCGTTCGAGCCGGCTGAGATATCAGCCAGCCCCCTGTCTCCGTTAAGCGAGGGCCCCTCCACTGCGACATGCGCCCGCTTTCAACTGATCACTTTCTTCTCGCCGGCCTGTCGTTCGGGATGGGGCTGGCCCTTGGCCTGTTGCTCGCCCCGGCATCCGGCAACGCCACCCGCCGCCGGCTGGCGAACTCCGCCCGCGAGGCCTCTGACTCTGCACGCAATCAGGCGCACGCCCTCGCAGAGCCTCTCACGGATGTCGCGCGCCAGCGGGCTCACGCGTTCGCCGAGCGCCACATTCCGCTGGCGGACGACTTCGACGTGGTCGACGGCCGTGACATGCTCGACGACCCGAGGCTGCGCTCGTCGTAAGCTGTGTGTTGAATCCAGCGTCTCATTCCCGATTTCTGAATCCCAGATCCATGCCATACCCAGAACCGCTCGTCGCTCCCATGCGCGAGGAACTCACCCGGCTCGGCGTCCGAGAGCTCCGAACCACCGAAGCCGTCGACAGCTTGATCGACGAGGCCCAGTCCGGGACCACGCTCGCGATCGTCAACTC
>JBCDLV010000344.1:0-3650 GCA_038744895.1 Bacteroidota bacterium
CGCTGCGGCCGCCAGCGGGCGGTTTCCCCGCACCGGTCCCGCCGAGCCCGCAGTACACGACGGAGCCAATCGAGGTCCGTCCAGGGGTCTTCGCGCCAGCGGGGATCCCGATACGCGTAGGCCGCGGCCCAGAGCGACCGGCGACCGGCGCCAGGGTCTCGTCGGCCTCCTCCGGCCGCGCGCTGCAGACCTCCACCGGTCTGGAGCGGTACGTCCCGTCCGCCAGCGCTCCCTGGACGAAGGAGCGGACCCTGCATATGCTCCACCGAATGGGATACGGAGCGACGCAGACAGTGTTCGAGGCCGCCTACGCGGAGGGGCCGGCGGCGGTCGATGCCATCATCGACCGGGCGATCGCCCAGCCTCTACCAGCCAAGCCCTCCTGGTACGATGAGTCGTTCCCGCCGTGGGAGAGCGCTGAGTACCGCACCTTCGTCGACCGGCAAAACGATCGGCTCGCCGAGTACCAGTGGGAGGTGTACCGTGCGATGCTATCGGACGTCGGGTCTGATCTGCTGGATCGCACGGCCGTGGCGTTCCGGGAGCGGCTGGCGCTGTTCTGGAGTAACCACTTCGTGACGGAGCAAGAGGTGTACTTCTTCTCGCCGTTCCTGGCGCGGTACTGGCAGCTGATGAGAACGCACGCCCTCGGCGACTTCCGTCAGTTCGTCTATGATGTCGGCATCGACCCCGCGATGCTGATCTACCTGAACGGCCGCGAGAATCGGAGTGGCAATCCCAATGAGAACTACGCACGTGAGCTCTTAGAGCTGTTCACGATGGGAATCACCGACTCGAGCGGGGCGGCGAACTACACGCAGCAGGACATCGTCGAGTTGTCACGAGCGCTGACGGGCTGGGAGGTTGATTTCCAGGGCACGCTCGACGGCATCTTCTACGACTTCTGGCACGACCGCGGGAGCAAGACCATCCTGGGCCGCACCGGCGCGTGGGGCTACGACGACATCGTACCCATCCTCTTCGAGGAGCGCGCCGAGCAAATCGCGGACTTCATCTCCCGAAAGATCTATCGCGAGTTCGTCTACGACGTCCCGAGCGAACCGGTCGTCGCGCAGATGGCTGCTCTGTTTTTGCAGAGCGGCTTCCAGATCGAGCCCGTCGTCCGCGCTCTTCTCAACAGCGCGCACTTCTTCGACGAGGCCGTCATCCGCTCGCGCATCAAGAGTCCCGTCGAACGCTCGATGGGCCTTTGGACGACGCTCCAGGCACCAGTCGTGCCGGACATCCAGGGGTGGATGCAGTACCAGCTGTTCCTGGCCGAGCAGATCGTCTTCCAGCCGTGGAACGTAGCCGGGTGGCCCGGTGGCCGCACCTGGGTCGACACGTCCACGCTGTCGATCCGGTGGTTCGGGGATTCAACCACGCTGTGGATCGTCGTGGACTTCATGACGCAGTTCGCGGTGGAGTTTGATTCCCCGTACGATCCGCGGGCGTTCGTCCGCGAAGCCTCGACGCTGCTTCTGGGCATCGAGCCCACCGAGGAGGCTGTCGAGTCCTACACCAACGTACTCCTGGGCACCATCCCGGATTACGAGTGGAACCCCTACGCCGACGGTGCCACGGTCCGCATCCGTGCATTCGTGGAGCACATCACCCGCCTGCCAGAGTTTCAGCTCACCTAAGCCATGTGTACCCACGACCATTCCGCGGCCACCGGGCGCACACGCCAGCAGGACGACCGCGCCATCTCACTGGAGCACGGGGACGCCCACGACCATGACCACGCCACGTGGACCCGTCGGGACTTCATGACCGGGCTCGGGTTGGGCACTGCTGGCGCCCTGCTCTGGGGCGGCGCCACGCCCGCCCGCGCATTTGCGGGCAGCCCTCTCCTCGGCGCCCTGTCCGCGTCGGAGACCGATCGGGTGCTCGTCCTGGTCCAGCTGGCGGGCGGCAACGACGGCCTCAACACCGTTGTCCCGATCACGAACGACATCTATTACAACGCGCGCCCCACGGTCGCCGTCGACCCCTCCGACACGTTCGTCCTCTCGTCCGAGGTCGGGATGAACCGCGCCATGCAGAGCTTCGAGGCCACCTGGGGCGATGGCGACCTGGCGGTTGTCCAATCTGTCGGCTACGACGACCAAAACCTGTCGCACTTCCGGTCGACGGACATCTGGATGTCGGCATCCGACTCAGAAGAGGTGCTGGAGTCTGGATGGCTCGGGCGCGCCCTGCCCACGCTGTACCCCTCGTTCCTGGACAATCCGCCGGACGCGCCTCCGGCAATCCAGATCGGGGTATCCGCGCCGCTTCTGTTTCAGGGTCCGGACGCCGGGTACTCGATGTCCGTGTTCGACGTCGAGCAGTTCTTGGAGCTCGTCGAGAGCCGCCCTCCGTACGACGTGCTGGACGTCCCTCCGACGGTCGCAGGCGACGAGCTCGCGTACCTGAGGACGGTCGCCAACGACGCGTTTCGGTACCGCGATGCCATCGGATCGGCAGCGGAGGACACGACCAACGGCGTCACCTACCCGGAGACCCGACTCGGGAACACGATGGCAGCCGTTGCCCGACTCATCAAGGGGCAGTTGGAAACCCGCGTGTTCTTGGTCTCACTCGATGGCTTCGACACCCACGCTGGCCAGCTCGACCAGCACCCGTACCTCCTGCGCCAGCTGGCGGACACCATCACGGCGTTCTACGAGGATATCGGGCTCACCGGGGACGCCGACCGCGTGCTGACCCTCACCTTCTCTGAGTTCGGTCGGCGGATCGAGGAAAATGGCTCGGCAGGCACGGATCATGGGGCGTCTGCCCCTGTGTTCATCGTCGGCCCGGAGGTCGAGGGCGGGCTGTATGGCTCGGCGCCCGACCTCGGTGCACCGGATCCCTACGGCAACCTCCGGCACGCCACGGACTTCCGATCGGTCTACGCGACCGTCCTCACGCGATGGCTGGAGCTCGACGCAACTGATGTCGAGGGCGCACTCGGAGAGGCCTATCCCGTCCTGGACTTTCTTCGCGAGCAGAGTTCGGTATCGACGGGCTCAGACCCGGTGGCCGGTCTTCGTCTCCACGCACCTGCACCGAACCCCATCCGGGACCGCGCGCAGGTCGCGTTCGACCTCGCGTCCGCCAGCCGGGTCCGCCTGGAGGTCTACGACATGCGTGGCCGAAGGGTGGCGAGGCTCGCGGAGGGCATCCGCAGCGCCGGGCCCCACGTCGTCCCGTTCGACGCTGCCGGGCTGGCGTCGGGCACGTACGTCGTGCGGCTCAGCACGCCCGGCGACGCCCGATCCGTGCAGGCGACCGTGGTCCGCTAGCCTCTGCGCTCGGCACGTGCAGTCGTCATTCTGAGGTAGCTGCCGCCAGCAGGGTCCCGCCGGCGGTGGCGGTTGTCACACAGTCGGTCAGACTGTCGGCCGATCCTTGAGCAGGTCTCGGATCTCCGCCAGCAGCTCCTGGTCGGGCGTGACTTCGGGCTCTGCTGGCGTCTCCACGACTTCCTCCTCGGCCTGCTTCTTGAGGTTGTTGATCCACTTGACGAAGAGGAACACTGCGAAGGCGACGATGAGGAAGGAGATGATGGTGTTGATGAGCGCCCCCCACGCCATTACGACCGCGCCAGCCTCCTGGGCCGCGTCCAGCGTAGCGTACGGACCGGCCGGGTCGCCCTCCTGGAG
>JBCDLV010000345.1:0-3649 GCA_038744895.1 Bacteroidota bacterium
GCGGCCCACCCCGCCGTTTTTTACGTGCCTCGGCGCGGCGGCGGCGCGCCTCCCCACGGCCTCACCCCCCCCCCCCCCCCCGGTGGGGGGCGGCGGCCCCGCGGGCCCCCCCCGCTTCTCTTTCAGCGACCCCCGCTGGCGCCACCGGGACGGGGTGTAGGTGGTCGTGTCTAAAGGCCGAGTGGCAGGGTGGCGATTCGGAGGATCGCCGGCGGGACGCCGCCGCTCGACTTGGTCAGGGAGCTGGGATCAGCCGTTCTGGAGCGCCTCGGCGCCGGAGCTGATCTCGATAATCTCCGTCGTGATCGCCGCCTGGCGGACCCGGTTGTAGGTCAGCTTGAGGTCCTTGAGCAGCTCGCCCGCGTTCGTCGTCGCGTTGTCCATCGCGACCATCCGCGCGCCCTGCTCCGAGGCGTTCGACTCCAGGAGCGCGCGCCAGAGCTGGTACTGCAGGTACTCCGGGATGAGCCGCTCCAGCAGCACCTCCGCGCTCGGCTCGAAGAGATACTCCACCTCGTCGGCACCGGCGTCGGCCGTGTCGATCTGGTCCGACTCCTCCATGAGCGGCGTGAAGAACGTCTCGGCCGGGATCGGCAGCAGCTGCTCCGCGACTCGGTTCTGCGAGATCGTGTTCTTGAACTCGTTGTAGATGACCTCGACCACGTCCCACTCGCCAGCCTCGAAGCCCTCCGTGGAGCGGTCGATGATCTCGCCCGCCAGCGGGAAGCGGAGGTCGTTGAACACGCCCTGGTAGTCGCCCACGAGCGTGTAGCCACGCTTGCCGAAGTACTCGTGTGCCTTCCGGCCCACGGCCATGATCCGCAGCGTGCCGGCGTCGCGCTGGTCGGCAAAGCGCTCCTCGATGGTGGCCTCGGCTACCTTGAGCAGGTTCGCGTTGAACGCACCCGCCAGCCCTCGGTCGCTCGTCACGACGATGAGCAGAGCGCCCTCGACGGCCTCCCGCTCCAGGAAGAGCGGATGCGACTCCACGTCGAGGCGTGCACGAAGGTGCCCGATCATCTCACGGATCTTGAACGCGTACGGCCGCGCCGAGAAGATCCGCTCCTGCGCCCTCCGCAACTTGGCCGCCGCCACCATCTTCATGGCGCGCGTGATCTGCTGCGTGTTCTTGACCGTCCCGATGCGGTCGCGGATGTCTCGGAGCGAAGCCATGAGGATCAGGCGGTGGTCCCGCCGCCAGCGGGCGGCAGGTAACTCAGCACGGGTTAGGCGATGTACTTGGACGCGATGTCCCTGGCCTCCTGCTCAAACGTAGCGGCGGCCTCGTCCGACATCTTGCCCGACGTGGTCAGCTCCGTCAGCGTCTCGGCGTGCTTGAGGCGGAGCGCCTCGCGGTAGTCCTTCTCCCAGGCGCGAATCTGGGCCACCGGGACGTCGTCGACGAAGCCCTGACCAGCCGAGTAGATCACGGCCACCTGCTCGGCCACCGGGACCGGCTCGTACTGGCCCTGCTTGAGGACCTCGACGAGGCGGGCGCCGCGGTTCAGCTGGCGCTGCGTGGCCGGGTCGAGGTCAGAGCCGAACTTGGCGAACGCCTCCAAGTTGCGGTACTGCGCGAGGTCCAGCCGGAGCGTGCCGGAGACCTTCTTCATGCCCTTGATCTGGGCCGAGCCGCCCACGCGCGACACCGAGATGCCGACGTTGATGGCCGGGCGAACACCCGAGTTGAAGAGGTTCGACTCCAGGAAGATCTGGCCGTCGGTGATCGAGATCACGTTGGTCGGGATGTAGGCCGAGACGTCACCCGCTTGCGTCTCGATCACCGGCAGCGCCGTGAGCGAGCCGCCGCCCTTGACCTTGCCCTGGAGGGACTCCGGGAGGTCGTTCATGTCCTTCGCGATCGTGTCGTCGGCCGTGATCTTGGCGGCGCGCTCCAGGAGGCGGCTGTGCAGGTAGAAGACGTCGCCCGGGTACGCCTCGCGACCCGGTGGCCGCCGGAGCAGGAGCGACACCTCGCGGTAGGCGACGGCCTGCTTCGAGAGGTCGTCGTAGATGCAGAGGGCGTGGCGGCCCGTGTCGCGGAAGAACTCGCCGATGCAGGCACCCGCGAACGGCGCGATGAACTGGAGCGGCGCCGGCGTGCTGGCGGGCGCGTTTACGATCACCGTGTACTCCATAGCGCCGTAACGCTCCAGGGCGGCCTGGACCTGGGCCACTGTCGAGGCCTTCTGGCCGACGGCGACGTAGATGCAGTAGACCGGCTTGTCGCCCGACTCGTGCGTCGTCTTCTGCGACAGGATTGTGTCGATCAGGACGGCCGTCTTGCCCGTCTGGCGGTCGCCGATGACGAGCTCGCGCTGGCCGCGCCCGATCGGCACCATCGAGTCGATGGCCTTGATGCCCGTCTGGAGCGGCTCCGTGACCGGCTCGCGGTAGATCACGCCCGGCGCCTTGCGCTCGATGGGCATCTCGAACGTCTCGCCGGAGATCGGTCCCTTGCCATCGACCGGATTGCCCAGCGGGTCGACCACGCGGCCGAGCATGCCCTCACCGACGCGGATCGAGGCGATGCGGCCGGAACGCCGGGCCTCGTGGCCCTCCTTGACCGCCTCGGCGTCGCCGAAGAGCACGGCGCCGACATTGTCTTCCTCCAGGTTGAGCACCATGCCGGTCACGCCGGACTGCGGGAACTCGATGAGCTCGCCCGCCTGCACCTTCGAGAGGCCATAGAGCCGGGCGATGCCGTCGCCCACCTGGAGCACGGTGCCGACCTCGTAGGTGTCGGTCTCGGACGAGAAGTTGCCCAGCTCCTCGCGGAGCACGGCGGTGACTTCGTCGGGGCGGATCGCGGTTGCCATCGGGGAAAGGGGTCAGTGGCCGGTGGCCAGTAGGGGTCGGGTGTCGCAGCCGATCGGGTGAGGCGCCAGCGGGCGCCTGGAGGCCGGCCGGCGGCTAGTTCAGCGTGACGGCGGCGCGCTCCGCAAGCTGGTCGCGGAGCACGTCGAGTTGGTGCTTGACGCTCTGGTCGTAGACCACGTCACCGATGCGAACGACGAGGCCGCCGATCAGGTCGGGGTCGATCTCGTAGCGCATCCGGACGGTGGCGCCGGCGCGCGCTTCGAGCGCCGCCTGGAGTTGGTCGCGCTGCGACGGCTCCAGTGGCTTCGCCGTGCGGACGGTCGCCTCGACGGTGCCCGTGCGCTCGTCTCGCAGCTGGCGGTAGGCGTCGAGAATGGCGGGCAGCGACCCTTCACGCTCCTTCTGTGTCAGGAGGCGAACGAACCGAGCCGTCAGGTCCGACACCGTGCCTTCGAAGAGGCGATCGAGGACCGCCTGCTTCTTGGCCCGCGGCACCACGGGGCTCTCCAAGAGGAGGAGCAGGTCCCGAGACCCACCGATCGTTTCGCGGAGCACATCCACGTCCGAGTCGACGGCGTCGAGGTGGCCCTGGGTTTGGGCTTCCTCGGTCAGGGCCTGTGCGTAGCGGCGAGCGACGGGGTCCATGTCGAGCTGTTTGGGGTTCGAAGGTTCGAGGTTCGGAGCGCCGGAGTCGTGGACGGCGAACCCTAAGCCCTCGAACCGTGAACCTCAGTTCTTGGGCAGGTCAGCGATGAAGCGGTCGACGAGGGCAGACTGCTCGGAGGCGTCGATCTCCTTCTGGAGGATCTTCTCGGCGGCACCGACTGCC
>JBCDLV010000346.1:0-3646 GCA_038744895.1 Bacteroidota bacterium
CCGCCTCCACCGCTGGCGCCGGCGAGCCGACAGCGACCTCGGGAAGCCAGGTCACGGTGGGAACAGGCACGACCGCGGCGACGGCCGTCGTCGCGTCCGGTGCGATCCAACGCAGCACCTGCGGGGCGACCACCGCCAGCGGGAGGGCCGTGAGGACGGCGCCCCGGAGCGGCAGCGCCAGCTCGGCGCGCGGACGGACCACGCGCAGCGTAGCCTCGGCGACGAGGGCGACGGCGGTCCAGGCCGCCAGCGGAAGCCACAGGGACGAGACGGACGTACGGCCGAGGTCGGCGAGGAACTCAAGCATCGGACTCCGGGGCGTCGTCGTCCAGTCCGTCGATGAGGCGTCGGATCTCGGCGCGCTCGTCGTCGGTCAGCGTCTCGCGCTGCACGAGGGCTTGCACGAGGGCCTGCGGCGATCCGCCGAATACCTTGTCCAGGATCCCGGAAAGGACGCTCGCGCGGACCTCCTCCGGTGGCCGAGCCGCTTGGTAGACGTAGGCCGTGCCCTCGGTGTCGTAGCGGAGATAGCCCTTCTCCGCCAGGTTCTTCATGACCGTCATGACGGTCGTGTACGCCACGCGACGGCGGGCAGAGATGCGATCGTGGACGTCACGCGCGGAGGCCCGGCCGAGGGACCAGACCTCGCGAAGGACCTCCATTTCGGTGCCGCCGAGAGGGAAGAGAGGATTGCGCATACCGTTCCGCTTGGGTTCGTACTAATTGTATAGTAGATCGGGGCGAAACGCAAGGGCCGATGTCAGAAACCTGTGATGATCTCCTCTGCGGGGCCAGGCTAGCTTCCCGGCGCTCCTCCTCATCATCGTGGCCTCCGACCGTACCAACGACGAGTGGCTGGCGGCGTTGGCGTCGGACGGCCCCGACCTCGCAGCGGCCCTCGACGACCTGCGTCCCATCCTTCTCCGCGCGCTTCGCGTCACGCTGGCGCCACGCGTGGACCGGGGAGCGGAGTCCCTCGCGCAGGACCTCGTCCAAGACGCTCTGTTGCAGGTCCGAGATCGCGCCGATCAGTTCCGTGGGGATGCGCGCTTCACGACGTGGGCACAGAAGGTGTCGGTGCACCTGGCGCTCAGTGAGCTGCGCCGAAAGCGGTGGGAGGATGTTCCCCTCGATACGCTGGTCGCGGAGCCGCCGCGTACGCCCGAGCCCGGTGCCGACGAGTCGTTGGAGCGCGCCGAGGCCGTCGACATGGTGCGCCACTTGATCGCGACAGCGCTCACCGAGCGCCAGTCGACCGCGTTGCAAGCCGTTCTCGCGGGGATGCCGCTCGTGGAAGTCGCCCGGCGTCTCGACACCAACCGCAATGCGCTGTACAAGCTTCTCCACGACGCCCGGCTTCGGCTTCGGAAGGCGTTCGAAGAGCGCGGGATCACACCCGACGATCTGATTCCCTCGTAAGTCTTCTGCCTGCGTCGTCGTCCAGCGGCATGCCCCCACCTCCCGACGCCCTCCGCGCGCTCGTCGCGAAGTCACTCGCGACAGAACCCGACGAGATGTCGTGCGGGGAGTGCGATGCGCTCGTGGACCGCTTTGCGGAGATGACGCTCGAAGGGCTCGACGCAACCGCCGCGCGCCCGCTCGTCGAGGAGCACCTCACCGCGTGCCCGGAGTGCCGGGAGGAGTTCGAGGCGCTGATGGATGCACTGCGGGCTGCCGAGCGCGACGGCATGCCCTGGTGGAAGCGCTGGTGGGCGGGCCGCCAGCGGTAGGCACCGCGCCGGAACGCGCCAGCGGGCGCGACGTTGGCGTGTCACACTTCCGGTCACCCCATGGAAGCGGGTTCATCGGCTCGCACGACCCTCGCAGACCTGGCGCTGCTCGTCCTGGTGGTGGCGCATGGCACGGACGGGGATCTCGACCCGCGCGAGGGGGGGATCGGCGCTGCGCCAGCTGAGCCTGCTGGCGGAGTGGTTCGGCGAGGAGCTGAGCGGAGCCGACTTGAGCAGCCTCGTGGAGGGCGCTGTCCGTCGGTACGGCGAGATTCGCGTGCAAGGGCTCGACGAGGTCGTCGATGGCCTGCGGGAGGTGCTGACCCCGGCCGACCGGGCGCGGGCGCACGCGGCGCTCGTCGAGGTGGCCCACGCCGACGAGGTCGTCCACACGATGGAACGCACCTTCCTCCGGCACCTCGCCGACGCATGGGGCCTCTCCGGAGCCGACGACTGAGCGCTCGGCGGCGCTCAACAACTCCGCGCGGATTCACCCGCTGGCGGACCGACCCCATCCGGTGACAGATTGCGGCTCTGCCCTGCCTAATGCTGTGCTCGACCGTCGCCGCTTCCTCGCCTCTGCCAGCACGCTCACCGTCGGAGCAGCTCTCGCGGGCGCAGCGCCAGCGGCGGCCCTCCCGGACCCGCTGGCGGCGCACCACCTGACGTCGGGCACGCCGCCGCGGCGCGCAGACCTTACCGTCGACGACATCGCCCGGGCCGAGGTGGTCCAGGGCCTCCGCTTCACGCCAGCGGACCGAGCGCTCATGCTCGACGACGTGATCGATCGCTTGGGCTCGCTGGAGGCCATCCGAGACGCGGAACCGCCCAACGACGTGCCACCGGCACTGGTGCTGGACCTGGAGCTGAGCGGGAGGGCACGGCCGGCCCCTGGGGCGGGGCCGAGCCTCGATCCGTTGCCAGGATTGCCCAGGCCTGCGAGCGACCACGACCTGGCGTTCGCCTCGATCCGGGAGCTCGGCGCCATGCTCCGCTCTGGCTCAGTGACCAGTGTCATGCTGACGGGCTTCTTCCTCGACCGCCTCCGTCAGTTCGATCCCACGCTCCAAGCTGTCGTGACGCTGACAGCCGAGCGAGCGCTCGCCACGGCTGCCGAGCGAGATCGCGAACTGGCGTCGGGAGTCGACCGCGGTCCGCTGCATGGCATCCCGTACGGTGCGAAGGACCTACTGGCGGCGCGCGGGTACCCGACCACGTGGGGTGCTGAGCCGTACCGAGACCAAGTCCTCGACGAGGACGCCCTGGTCGTGCGCCGGCTCGAGGAGGCCGGAGCGGTCCTGGTGGCCAAGCTGACGCTCGGGGCGCTGGCGTGGGGCGACGTTTGGTTCGGCGGGACGACCATGAACCCCTGGAATCCAGACCAAGGCGCCTCGGGATCGAGCGCAGGGCCCGGAGCTGCCGTCGCGGCTGGCTTGGTTCCTTTCGCCATCGGGTCTGAGACGCTGGGGTCGATCGTGTCGCCGTCGACGCGGAACGGCGTGACGGGCTTGCGCCCCACCACGAACCGCGTGCCCACCGACGGCGCGATGGCACTCTCGTGGAGCATGGACAAGCTCGGGCCGATGACGCGAAGTGCCCTCGACGCGGCTCTCGTGTTCGACGCCATCCGGGGTCCCGCCAGCGGGGCCCCGGACTCGGCGTTTCCATTCGCTCCTGCAGATTCGCTTACGGGCACGCGCGTCGGGATCGTCCTGCCGGAGGGCGAGGGCGATGGTCCTGATGCCGACCGAGCCACGCTGGATGTCGTGCGCCAACTGGGTGCCGATGTCCGTGAAGTGACCTGGCCGAGTGACCTGCCGGTAGGCCCTCTGCGACTGATCCTGGAGGCCGAGGCGGCGGCAGCGTTCGACGGCTTCACACGATCACGTCGGGCAGACGAGCTGGTGCGACAGGAG
>JBCDLV010000347.1:0-3645 GCA_038744895.1 Bacteroidota bacterium
CCCAGGCCTCCGAATGTGAGGGCGGCCACGATCAGCCCCGTCCGGATGTCTCCCCGACGGAGCATCCACACCAGGACCGCCGCGACGCCGAGTTCGAGGCCGCCGTAGGTCGCCGCGACATCGGCACGGGCCGACGGCGTCGAGGCCTCGATCTCGACAAACGCCGCCAGCGGGGTCGGGAAGAGCGCGAAGGCGAGACCAAAGCCGGCGAACACAGCGGCGCCGAGGCCGAGCAAGAACCGAGGCATGACGAGATCTGAAAGATCCAGGAGTCTACCCGCTGGCGGTGCGTCAGCGCTCCGGGATCAGCCCCTGGCGCGCACGCCCAAAGGCCCGACGTGGGGCCTCGTGCTGGCGTCCCAGCCGGTCGTTACGGCCGGATCTCGATGGGCGTGCCGTCGGGGACTGCGTCCCAGATTCGGTCCATCTCGTCGTTGGTGACGGCGATGCAGCCATCGGTCCAGTTTCGCAGCCGGTGCAGCCTCCCGAGCCATCCGGTCCCGTTGATGAGCCCGTGGATCATGATCATGCCACCCGGATCCTCGCCGGCGGCCTCGGCACGGGCGACGTCCTCCGCGTTGGGATACGAGACGTGCAGCGAGCGATGGCAGCAGCTGTCGGGGTTGCGCCAGTCGAGCGTGTACACGCCCTCTGGAGTCCGCTCGTCGCCTTCTCGCTGCTTGTGGCCGTTGTCCAGGCGCGCACCGAACGAGACAGGATACGTCGCCAGCGGGGCGTCGCCGGCCATCAGCCACAGCCGGCGCTCCGACTTGTCCACCACGACGCGGTCGGCGCTGCCTGCGGGGACTTGGGGTGTCGGCGCGTGGGCCCAGGCGGCCGTGCCACCGACGGTGAGCGCCAGCCCGAGCAGGATCGTGCGGGTGCGGGTCATGGGGCCAGGACGGCGTGGACGGGTCCAGGTTGCGCCTCCGCTGGCGCCTCGGGTCAGATGGCGTGCCGGAGTTCCAGCACCTGCGGCGAGGTGACGGTTTCGACCTCCGGCTCGCTGCGGGACACCACCTCGATGACGCGGTCGTCGCCGAACACGACGTAGTGCCGGTCCGCTGGCGCCTCGCCGTCATCCTGTGCCCGCACCCACGGCGACCCAGACCAGACGCATGCGCTGGCGTGTGCGTCGCCGTCGTCGGGACCTCCCGTGCGCGGCGTGAGCGTCTCTTCGAGATGCACGAACGCCGACACGCTGGGGAAGCGGACGAGGTACTTCGGGTACGCCTCCGTGCCGCTCGGCTCCACGATCAACGTGACGCCCTCTCCGTGCTGAGGACGCCCCTCGATCATGACACGAATGCGGAGCGCGGGGAGGTCGGTGAAGGGCGTGTCCCAGCGTTCGAGCCGCATGGTGGCGTGGAGGGCGAGGGGAAGGGCAGCCACCGATCTCGGAGACCCGACGGCCGGGCCGAGAAAGTAGAGGTAGCACCTACGCCGGGCGTTCTGAGTCGGCGTGAAGCAGCCTTCCGGGGCCTCGCCAGCGGGTGCTCAGGGCGCGTCGAGCACCGCGCGGAAACCCTGCCCTTCGTTGCCGTACGTGGCCTCGTAGGCGCCGTACGTCCGGTCGGAGACCTCCCCGAGGGCGAGGAGCCCCTCCGTCCCGCCGCGATACCCGCTCCCGACCGACCGCGGCCCCGGCCAGTCCGGGTTGGCGAAGGCGTACGGATACCCCAGGTCGTCGACGTACCCCTGTCCGGGCGTGCCGCGGAACGACCGTCCCTCGGCGGTGCCCACCGACACGACGCGCTCCCACAGACCGCCCCGCAAATCGGCGATGCCCCAGCGCGACTGCCGGTCGGAATCGTCGGCGCGGTCCGGGAGGCTGCCGTCGGCGTAGCGCGCGCTGTCGGCGGGGGTCCCGCTGGCGGCCTTCTCGTACTCCAGCTCCGTCATCGGTCGCAGGCCAGCCCACGACGCCCAGCCGATCCCGTCGGCCCATGATAGGAAGTTGGCGGCTCTCGCCGGACGCTCCGCCGAGCAGCCGTCGTCGGTGCACGAGATGGTCCCCCCCTTCTCGGCGTAGGTCGGGTAGGCCGTGACGTCGCGCGCCGCGCGCCCGCGCGGAGGCAGGAGCGAGAGGAAGTCGGCGTACTGCCCTTGCGTGATGGGGTACCTCATCACGTAGAACGCGTCGGTCCCCTTGGGAAAGGCCTCTGGGATAGGTCCGGCCTGGTCCCCACCGGCGTACGCCTCGCCCTCCGGGACGTCGTAGAACAGGCCTCCAGGCTCGCCCACGGCCAGGGCGTCCTCGGACGCCACGCGGAAGCTGCTGCCGTCCTCCGCGCGGAAGGCGTTCGGCTGGCGGTCGACGTTGCCAGGCTCGGCGCCGAGGTCGAACGCGCCAGCGGGCACGTGCGCCAGCTCCACGCCGAGCACGCGCACCGGCACGCCGGCGTCGGGGAGTGCGAAGAAGCTGGCGCCGTACGTCCAGGTGGTCCGGACGGACAACCGGACGGCGCCTCGGCCGTCGCCGGCGCGGTGGATCACGAGGCCACGGGCGTGGCCGGCGGGCAGCACCGCTGGCGCGACCGTCGCCTCCGTGGTGCCGTCCGCGGTCGCGCCCTCGGGCGTGAAGCGCAGGTCGGCCCAGACGCCAGCGGAGCGCTCGAACGTGGCGAAGATCCAGGCCGCGTCCCAGCTGGCGCCGTCGCGCCACGAGTCCTCCCAGGCGATGTCGAACGTGACGGGGACGGTCTGCGCGGTCGTGTCGCGCTCCGACAGGTGGACCTGCACGGCCTCGACCCGCAGCGTTTGTGAAGAGGCAGACGCCGCGGTGAGCACCAGGGCGGCCGGGACGATCAGGAGGAGGCGCATGGGGTCGATCAGGACACTACGGAGGAGATAAGAAGCGGCACGGTCAGGGAATCACTGTGAACCCAGGTACTCGATCTCGCGGGTCTCGAACACGGACGGCATCCCTTCCCGGAGGACCACGCGGCTGGTCCAGTTCCCCAAGGCGTCGGTGGTCTCCGTCCGGAAGGTGTACTCGACCCGGCGCGATCCGTCGGTGCTGGCGTAGACGTAGCCGGTCGCGTTGGCGCCGTCGTAGGTGACGGTGTCGGTTCCACTGGGAGGGCCGTCGGCCACGCCGTAGCGCCGTTCCACCTCGCGTCCCTCGGCGTCGGTGACGAACTCGTTGACCGACGTGACCTCACCGTCGCCCCCGGAGTAGGAGACGCGCTTGACGGTCCGGTCGCCTTCGCTTCGGTAGTCGAACTGTTCCAGCGTCGGGTCCAGGTCTGCGCCCTCGAAGTACACCGCCCCGAACGGCTGATCGTCCGCATCGTAGAGCTCCATGAACGAAAGCAGGACCGCCCCGCTGGCGTCCCGCCACTCGACCCGGAGCCGCCGCCCATCGGTGCCGTAGGTCTCGATCTCGGTCCGCGAGAGCTCGCCGACGGCGCGGTCGTTGCTATCGGAGGGCGTCGCCAGCGCGTACACGCGCTTGATGGTCTGCCGCGCTCCGTCGACGGGCTGTGCCATCGCGGGCACGGCGAGGAGGAGAACGACGAGAAGGGAAAGCCGCATGAGACTGGGTCTGAAGAGACGCACAGTGTATCGAGGCTCGGGAGGCCATTCGGGCGGAAATCGACAACCGGGGGATTTCGCACGACGAGCGGCGGACGTCTGCGGCGG